>NZ_JAIQXU010000017.1 GCF_020166395.1 Deinococcus betulae
AGAGCAGGTTTACGACAGGTCTACTTACATCAAACCAGAGCTTCAGGGTTAGCAGGTCTTAGAATCTCTGTATTTCGCAGGCACTCAGCCTTTCAGAAAGGAGCAGCAGAGCAAGCCTCTCCTCCTTCCAATCTGCAACCCCCTCCTCTATTCACTCCACGGGGAACAGCCCGGCTTGCCGGCTACCGACCAGGGCCAGAGCTTTCTGATCCAGGCGGGACAGGGCGGCGCGGCCCGTATCCTGCCGGGGCAGCTCAGCCTGGGCCGCGTACACATGCAAGGTGACCTGCCGGTGGGTCATGCCGTGACGCACCTGCCCCAGCAGGAGACCGGGCTGCGCACCCAGGCGGTCACACAGCCGCGCCAGCGCCGACGCAACCGCCTCACCGGGCCGCAGGGCTTCGGTGGGGAGCCCCATCAGCCCGCCCAGCAGGGCGCCCTCGCGCCGCTCCAGGTAAGCGTGGGCCGCGTCGCCAACCAGCAGCGCCGCCGCCTGCACCTCCTGCACGGCCGCCCGAACTTTCGGCGCTGGATAGGCCGCCGGTTGCCCGGTTGCCCGCGCCGCGCACCACGCGCTCACCGGGCACTGTGCGCAGCGCGGGGCCTTGGGGATACACACCGTTGCGCCGAGGTCCATGACCGCCTCGTTCCAGGCGCCGGGCCGCGCAGGGTCCAGCAGGGTGTCCGCCTGCGCCTGCACCCAGACGGGCGTGGGCACAGCCTGGGCGCGCAGCCGCGCTAGCACCCGGCGCACATTGCCGTCGTTCACGGCGCAGGGGGCATTGAGCGTGAAGCTGCTCAGGGCCGCCGCCGTGTACGGCCCCACGCCGGGCAGGGCCAGCCAGCCCGCGTAGGTGGTGGGAAAGCCCTGGGCCGCCACCACACCCGCCGCACGGTGCAGGTTGCGCGCGCGGGCATAGTAGCCGCAGCCCTCCCAGGCTTTAAGCACGTCGTCAATAGGCGCAGCGGCCAGAGCCTGCACCGTGGGAAAAGCCGTTAGAAAGCGGTCGTAGTAGCCCAGGCCGCGCGCCACCTGCGTCTGCTGAAGCAGGACCTCGGCCACCCAGGCGCGGTAGGGGTCGCGCCCGCCCTCGGGGCCGCGCCGCCACGGCAGGTCACGTCCGGCGCGGTCAAACCAGGCCAGCAGCGCCGCGCGCAGGGCCGGCACCGGCAGGGGTGCTGGCCCTGCCTCTGCCTCAGAAAAAGCGGTCACCGCGCCAGTCTAGAGGCGCGGTGACCGCAGGACCGTGGCCGAGGTTGGGGTCAGGCGCGCAGGCGCTCGCGCTCGGCCGGCACGCGCAGGCGGCGGCGCACGCCCTCGGCGTACTCGGTCAGGTCGGTCAGCAGGTCGGGCACACCCGCTCGCAGCAGGTAGCCGCCGCCCGGCAAAGGGGTCAGGGCCAGGAAGGGCGCGCGGGTCAGGGTGTCCAGAATGCCGCCCAGCTCGGCGTAGGTTACGCCACTGCCCAGGCGTTCGGCCAGGCGCTGCACGCTGACCACGCTGTGGGCCGGCTGCTGCGCCAGGGTCAGCAGCACCGCGCTGAAGGCCCCGCGCTGCGCGAGGTGCGCGCCCACCAGTTCGGCCACACTGGCCGCCGATTCGAGGTCCACGCTGCCCGCTTTCCAGTACCCGCGCAGTTCGACCGCCGAGAGCGGCGCCAGCATCGCGTGGTCAATCAGGGCGGCCAGGGCCTCACGCGTCAGGCGCGGCGTGCCGGCGGGGCGCTCCTGTTCCGTGGTCAGCAGGACACAGTAGTCAGCCTGTTCTTTCCAGGCGGGCGTCTGCACGGCGGCCTCACTGGTCGCCACCAGCACCGAGTACCCGTGGGCGCCCAGGTCGGCCTTCAGGCGCAGCACGCCGCCCCCCAGCTGGTCCAGGCGGTAGCCCGTCAGGCGAGCCAGTTCGGCCAGTTGCGTTTCAGGGGTGATGGCTGAGGCGGCCGGACTGGGAGAGGCAGGGCTGGCAAAGCGCACGTCCAGTGGTTTGACCGGCGCCGCGCTGCCTGATTGGACCCGGCGGGCGGGCGCGTCTGGGATCACGGGGGCGACACTGACAGCGCGGTGAGGTTCGGGGGCCGCCTCGGGCCGGGGGCGCGGCGCCGTGGCTGGCCGGGACGAGTCCTCCCGGCGAGCCTCTGTGCGCGGCTCGGAGGGGGCTGCAGTCTCGGGGCGACTCGCCTCTGGACGGGTCGTTTCTGCGCGGGTCGCTTCCGTGCGGGTCGCTTCCGTGCGGGGAGGGCTGTCTGGGCGAGCGGCCTCGGCACGGCCCACTTCCTGAAGGCGCACCTCACGCACATGGGGGGTCGAGCTGACCACCACGCGGCGCGTTTCCGGGCGCGGCGGCGTGTCCCGGCGGGGGGCAGGGGGCGGCGCATGCGGCTTGACAATGCCCTCCACCTGGTAGCGCCCCAGCGTCAGCGGCGTAATCACCAGCACGTCGTTGACGCCCAGATTCTGCGCCTGGTACAGCGCCCCCAGCCCCCACACCCGCTGCCGCTCTGGATCAACCTGCGCCGTGTATTCCTGGCCCCGGTCATCCAGCAGCGTGACTGGTCCTGCCGACGGAAAGGTGGCGCCCAGATACTTGAGTAGACGCAGGCTGCCTTCTTGCAGGCAGGGCCGGGTGATGACATAGCGCATTGCTTTCACGCATGAACTCCTCTGGTCCCCGCCCCGCACCCCCCCAGATGCCAGGCAGAACCACGCACAGCAGAATAAATTTTTCCTAAAGTAGCAGACTTTCTGTGCAAGAGCCGCGCAAAAACTATAGGAAGGTCAGGAGTTGCAGAGCGGCAGGCGGATCATCACGGCTCAGGTAGAGCCGACTAGAGCCCGAACCCAGCTTTCTAGCCAACCATGACCTCCTCCTGAAAACGCCGAAACGCTCCGTCCCAGTGGGCTTTTCCATGCGCTTAAATCAGCGCTGCCAGCCGCCGGGTAATGACCGCAGGCAGGTCAATCAGCGCGGCGTACTCGCCCGTGGCCAGGGCGTGATATTCGGCCCAGTCGGTGTGCGCCGCAAACGCCCCGGCCATGCTCAGCACGTCCTGCCGGAAAGTCTCTTCGTGCGGCGGGGTCACCCCGTATCGCTGGACCTGCGCCACCAGGGCGGGGGCCAGCAGCGGCGCCAGACTGGGCGGCGCGGCCGCGTGTTCGGCGTACAGAGCACTCAGGAGGTGACCCACTGCCGCGCGGGCCGCCGCGTCTAATGGAACGGAGGCCGGCGTCACTTGCGCCCCGGATTGACGGCCTGCAGCGGAATGACCCAGGCGGGGTCAAAGGTGGTGGTCTCACCGGAAAATTGCAGCACGCCGCCCTGGCCTGCGGTGGGGTAGGCGGCGGTGGTCAGCTCATAGCCCAGCAGGTCCGGGTTGTCACCGCTGATTTTCAGGGCGCGCACCGATTCCAGCCTCAGGGCCGACTTGGGAATCCTCAGCACGACCTCGGGCAGTCCCTCGGTCGGGGCGTACCAGCGGCCTTCAATCTGGGCCATATAGGCGGCTTCGTTGGCGTCGGTGGGCTGCACGTTGGTCATGAAGGCGGCGGGAATCTTACCGTCTTTCTTGTACTTGTTCTCCACCACCCAGCGGCTCGTGATGCGGTACACGTAATCCGTGCTGCTGTCGGCCAGGATCTCTTTCAGCACCGCCTGATAGCGCTCGCCCAGCGCGGCGTCGTCGGCCTGCGCCTGGGGCGTGGCGTCGGCCAGGCGCTGCGGGTTGCGGCCCCGGTACAGCGAGTCCAGCAGAGCGTGCTGCGCGCTCGTGACGTCGGTGTTGGGCTTGGGGTCCAGGCGGGCGCGGTCTTCGGGAGACAGGCGGGCGATGGCCTCGGCGGTCCAGACCTTGGTGTTCAGCAGCGCCGCCTGTTCGGGGCGCAGGGGCGTGGTGGTCACGGGAGACGCCAGTTGCAGGCGCAGCACCCGCAGCGCGTAGGCCGGTTTGATGCTGCGGCTGTCGATGCTGCTCAGGGCCTCGCGGACGGCCGGCGCCGGGTACTGCCCGAACAGGTCCAGCAGGCCTGCCGGACTGTCCACCTTACGCAGATGCGCGCGCAGTTCCAGCGGGTCATACACATGGCCCAGCAGCGCCGTCATCAGGGGCGGGGCGTCCGTGACCCCAGCGGCGCGCAGCACGCGGGCCAAGCTGTCGTAGTTGCTGCGGCCAATGCGCTCTATCAGGGCCGCCTCGGCGGGGGTGGGGGCCACCTTGACCGGCGTCTGCGGGGTGTCCTCCTGCAGGGCCTGGCGGTTTTTCTCCAGAACGACGCGCTTGGGGGTCCTCGGGGCGCCCTCGGCTTTTGGCCTGACGCTCCCCTTTGACTCAGATTTCGACTGGGGTTTGGGCTGAGACGTGAGACCCGCCGGCTGGGATTTGGGCCGGGGCTGCGCCTTCGTGGGCATGGGGGACGGCTCCGGTGAGGTGTCCCCGGATTTGGGCTGTGCCCTGAGGCGGCGCTGCGCCGACTGCTGGGCCGCTTCCAGCAGGGCCGTGAGGGTCCGGCGCAGGTCCTGAACCGACCCTTTGGCCTGCACACCCGCGCTGCGCAGCAGTTCGCCTAAGTCGGTGACGGTGGCACTGGCAATATCCGCCGCCGAGCGGCCGCGCTGCGCCGCCGCCTCGTAGGCCCGGCTGGCCAGCGCCCGCACCTTGGGCGGCAGGGCGCTGTCTCCAAGCGCGTTGCCCACGGCGCCCCCCACCGCCTTCATCAGGGCCTGGGCCAGGCGGTTCTGAATATCGGCGGCGCTGAGGTTCTGGCCGCGCAGCAGGTCCAGGCCCAGTTCGGTGGCCTGCCCCGCCGTCGTTTCCAGACCGCTCTCGGCGGCCTTGACGGCCAGCTGGGCGCGCCGCCCCGGCACCTTGACCTGCCCGACCACGCCCTTGGTGGCGCCCGACACGCTGCCAGCCAGGCCCCCACGGCCCGCACCGCCCGCAATCCCCGCCACATATACCAGGTAGCCGGCGCGCCAGTTGGCGTCGTTGGTGGCGGCTTCCAGACCCTTTTCGGTCGCGCCGTTCAGGGCGCTGCGCGCCGCTTCCAGGGCCACCTTGCGCGCATAGGCACTGCCAAACACCTTGGTCAGTTTGTCCAGATAGGCGGTCAGCTGGCTGCCGTCGCGCAGCACCCCGCCCACAGCGGCGGCCAGCGCGCCCGTGACCGCGTCGGTGGCAATCTGGGTGCTGCCCACCTTGCCGCCGCGCAGGGCCACGTCCACCCCTACCCCGGTGGCGGCGCCCACCACACCGGCCAGGGTCGCCGCCAGCCAGCCGGAGGCCAGGCCGCCCGTGGCCAGGGTCGCCAGCGCGCTGGCCGTGATGCTGGCCGCCGTCTTGATGGTGTCCACCGCGCTGCTCTCGGCGCGGGCGTAGCTGCGCCCGGCGGCCTGCTGGCGCTGAAACTGCTGCTCAAAGCGTTCGGCGCTGACCCCCGGCTTCAGGTTGCCCTCGGGCGTCACCATCTCCAGCAGGGCTTGGCTTTCCTGGCGCAGTCGGCTGCCGGTGCTGTGCTGACCCAGCCACTCCAGGCCGTCCATCACGGCGCTGCCCGCCGTGCTCCCCCGCTCGAAAGCCAGACTGTCCTTGACCCGCTGCACCTTCTCGGCCGTGGACTCGGGGGCGCCGCGCAGCGCCTGACGAATCTCGAAGGCGTCGCGGCCGTCCAGTTCGGCAAAACCCCACTCAGATTTGAACAGGTCGGCTTCCAGGCTGCGGCGGGTGTGTTTCTGGTAATCCTGCGCAATCCGGACGATGTCCTCTTTCTTGCGGCCAGACAGCACCTTGCGAATGGCGTCCTCATCGGTGCCGGCCCCTTCGATGGCGTCGCGCAGAATCATCCATTCCGGCACCTTGCCGCTGCTGGCCGCCGCCTGAATGCGGGCCTGCTGGGCGGCATTCAGGCCCGTACCCACTTCGCCGTAACGCCCCTTGAAAGCGGCCAGAGCGGCCTGGCGCTCCTGATCTTCCTTGTTTTCCAGCTCCTCGGCCATTTTGCCGCCGTCGGTGCTGAACCACCCACGCTGCTGGGCCATGCGCGCGGCGGTGGCCTCGGCGGCCTTGCCGGACAGAGAGGCGATGGCCTCGTCGCACCAGGCGTCGTTGCCGTACGCGGCGCGCAGGTCGGCCAGCAGGTCGCGGCCGGGGCGCAGCCGGGCGTAGGCGGCGATAATCTCGGCCCCGGAAGCCCCGGCCCCTGGCCCGGAATAGGTTTTCAGAGCGTCGCGGCCCCCAAACCACCCCTGAATGGCTTCTGACAGCCGCAGCGCAGCGGCCCGCGCCGGGTCACCGTCCACCAGCGCCCGCAGCACCTGCATGTCGGTGCTGCCGTCGCCGCGTGCCAGGCGCACCCGGAACCACAGGGTGTTCAGGCGCGTCCCCGGCGTCGAGATGCCCGCCTTGAACGCGGCGCGCGCCCCCGGTGCCATCTGGCGCAGCACCTTTTCCATGTGCGCCACGTCGTCAAAGACCCCCAGGTCATTGATCAGCGCCTGGGCCGCCGTTTCGGCGTCAAAGGTAGCCCGCTGCGCCTCGTCCCTGGGCCGCCGCAACCGGCGCAGCACCTCGGTCCTGACTCCCTGGCCGTCAATGGCCAGGTCCATCCGCGCAAACTCCTGCTCCAGGTCCACCCCGTACTCGCGGTAATACAGCGCCTTGAGCTGCCGCATCTGCTCGTCGGTCAAGTCCTCCAGGGCGCCGCGCAGGGCCGCCGAATCGGTAAAGCTCAGGGCGCGGGCGTGCAGTTCGTTGTAGATGGTCTCGGTGCGTCCCGGCAAGTCCCCTAGATCTCCTGAGAGCATCTGCTGCGTGACCTCATCGGCCGTGACCTGAAACTTCTCGGGGTGCTTCTTGACCTCCACCCAGTACGGCGTGATGCGCGCTGTGAAGGCCCCGTCCCGAATAGGCGCCGAGCCAAAACTGGTGGTTTCCAGGCTGTAGGCCACGCCCCGCGCGTAGCCTTCCTGATACGCGGCCGGCAGTTCGGGCATATAGACACGGATAAACGCCAGCGACATCTCGGCCTCAGTGGGGGCCGTCAGCCCTTCCGGCAGCGGCACGGACAGCGTGCCCACCTGCGTGGTGTTGTCGGTGGGCAGCAGTTCCTGTGGGGCGGGGCGGCTCTGCTGGGGGCCGGGTGTGGTCGGGGCGGCCTGCTTGGCCGGCTTCTCCTGGCGGGCGGGCCCAGGCCGGGTGGTCCCTGGCTTCTTGCCCTTGAGCGCTGGCAGCGTCACAGCTGGCGTCTTGCCCTGGGTCGGATTCCCCTGAGGCTGAACCGACTTGGCCGGCCGTTTGGTCTGGTCAAACATGTGTCTCCTCTGGGGGGGTGGGGCAGTGGTCCACAGTGTACCTGCCCCGCCTGGGCACGCGGTCAGCTGAGACGGACCCCAGCACCAGCGGTTCAGTCGGTTGGGAAGTGGCACCACAGACTGCTGCGGCTTTGCCGTGGAACGAGCAGAAGATCAGGCGGAGCAGGTCGGTGCTGACCACAGCAGAGCCAGAATCCACAGGGAATACGCCCCGCACCCCGCCGAGCCTGAGCCGCACGCCGTCGGCTTTGCCGTGTCCCTCTATCCTGCTGGCTATGACCGCCCAGACCGAGACAGTCATTCGTCAGTACTACGCTGCTTTCAACGCCGCCGACCCCGCTGGCATGCTGGCCCTGCTGAGCGAGGATGTGCGTCACGACATCAACGAGGGCGGCACCGAACTGGGCCGCGCCGCCTTCAGCGCCTTTCTGGCCCGAATGGACCGGCACTACCGCGAGCAGGTCACCGACCTGGTGGTGATGGTCGGCGAAGGCGGCGCGCGCGCCAGCGCCGAGTTTGTTATTCAGGGCACCTACCTGTACACCGACCACGGGCTGCCCGAGGCGCGTGGACAGACCTATACCCTGCCGGTGGGCGCCTTTTTCGAGGTGCAGGGCGGCCTCATCTCCCGCGTCACCAACTACTACAACCTGGCCGACTGGACGCGGCAGGTTTCCGCTTGACCCTGAAGGTCACGCCGCTGCGCGGCCCCGAGCTGGCTGCACATCTGCCGGAACTCGCGCGGCTGCGTGTCACGGTGTTCCGCGAATACCCCTATCTGTATGCCGGCAGCGCCGACTACGAGGAAACGTATCTGCGGCCCCTGCTCCAGACGCCAGACGCCCTGGTCGTCCTGGCATGGGACGGCGCGGCGGTGGTGGGGGCCAGCAGCGCCCTGCCGCTGACCCAGGAAACAGAAGCCTTGCAGCGGCCCCTGCTGAATTCGCCCTATGACCCGGCAAAGGTGCTGTACCTGGGCGAGAGCGTGCTGCTGCCCGAGTACCGGGGGCGGGGCCTGGGCCACGCTTTTTTTGACCACCGTGAGGCCCACGCGGCGCAGCTGGGGCTGGGTGTCACGGCCTTTTGCGCGGTGCAGCGCCCCGAACAGCACCCCGCGCGGCCTCAGCCCGAGCGCTCCCTGCACGCCTTCTGGGCGGCGCGGGGCTACCGCGAACACCCCGAACTGGCCGCCACCCTGCACTGGCCCGAGATTCCGCCGCCGCTCGGCACCGGCCAGGACACGGCGCACCCCATGCACTTCTGGGTCCGGGCCTAACGCTCCCGGTTCTGGGCGGCTTTCTCGGCGTCCTGGCGTTTCTTGTTCTGCGCCCAGCTGTAAGAGCGCACGGCGTCCACCACGAACCACACGGCCAGCACCGCCGCCACAGCGCCCCAGATGGTGCGGCCAGAAGTCAGGCCCGCGTAGGCAGCCCAGGCGCACAGGGCCGCCAGCAGCAGACTCAGGGCGAAAACGATGTGGGGCGGCACGCGGCGACCAAACATAGGTCCAGCTTACCTGTCCTGGCCTGACCCTGCGCGGATGGCCTCACAGCGGCGGGCCGGTCTAAGGATGCCCCTGTCTGCGGCCCACACCGCAGCTTCTTGCAGAGACTCACTTTGTTTGCCTGGGCAGCGGTTGAGGCGCCTCTTGCGCTCTGGATGCCGCAGGCGGGCCAGCTCCCGGCGCGGAGCGTGGCCCGGCGCCTGGGTGCTACACTCGGGGGCACGCTCGCACGCGGACGAGAGTCGAGAATGCGCGCATCCCGCGCCCACCCCCTGGCCCCCGCCGTGCAGACCAAAGGAGAAAGACACATGACCGACAACAACGAGCGGCCACAGGCCCAGCAGGAGCAGACCCCCGAGGAATTGCGCGACATCCTTCCGCAACTGGAAGGCGAAGCCGACGAGGACCCCGTACTGGACGCGCAGGAAGACGAGGCCGAGGCCGGCCTGAGTGCCGACGGCGCAGAAGGTGAGGACGACGAGTACATCGACGCCGACGAACTGATGGGCGTCCTGGCCGAGCTGAAAGAACTGCTGGAAGCCCAGGCCAAGGAAATCCGTGGCCTGCGCCGCGAGATGCGCGAAATGCGCGAGAGCCAGGGTCAGGGCGGCTTCCGCGGCGGTGACCGTGGTGAGCGCAGCAACTTCCGTCCCCGTGACGACCGCGGCGGCGACCGTGGTGGCTTCCAGGGCGGCGGCGACCGGGGCGGCTTCCGTCCCCGTGACGACCGCGGCGGCGACCGTGGTGGCTTCCAGGGCGGCGGCGACCGGGGCGGCTTCCGTCCTCGTGACGACCGCGGCGGCGACCGTGGTGGCTTCCAGGGTGGCGGCGACCGGGGCGGCTTCCGTCCCCGTGACGACCGCGGCGGCGACCGCGGTGGCTTCCAGGGTGGCGGCGACCGGGGCGGCTTCCGTCCCCGTGACGACCGCGGTGGCTTCCAGGGTGGCGGCGACCGGGGCGGCTTCCGTCCCCGTGACGACCGTGGCGGCGACCGCCCGGCCTTCCGCCCCCGCGAGGACCAGCAGCCGGGCGAGTTCCGCCCCCGCGCCCGCGCCGACCGTGGCTGGACCAACCGCCGCGACGACGAATAACACAGCCTAAGACAGCGCCCCTGGTCATCCACCAGGGGCGCTGCTTTATGACAAACGAGGCGGGATCTCCCCCGGCCACCATTGGGCGCAAAGGTTCAGCACACACAGCAAGAGGCCCGCGCGGGGCCAGGACCACCATACCCACAACAAGAAAAAACCCCCAGCATTCACTGGGGGTCTTCTGGTGCCGAGGATGGGATTTGAACCCACACACCTCGCGGCGCTAGTCCCTGAAACTAGTGCGTCTACCAATTCCGCCACCTCGGCACACTTTCGGTGGGGGCGCCCGCACTGGGGCGCGTTTCAGGGCTCGCTTACTTTAACGGCGAAGTCCGGAACTGTCAACTGCCGGCCGCTGGTTCGGGGGCCTCACCGCGCCGGCGCATCGCGGCGGTCAGCTTGGCGGGTTCGAACAGGCTGGCGTCCTGGCCATACCGGGCCTTAACGGCGCGCTGCACCAGCCAGATGGCGGCAAACACGCCCGCCAGGCTGATGGCCAGGCCGGGCACGCGCATGATGGCGTTCACCTCGGCGACCTGGGCGTTAAAGGCGTCGGTGCCAAACTTGGCCGTCACGCGGGCGTAGTTGACGACGCTGTTCACTACACCGCCGATCAGGTCCACCACCGCGAAGACCACGGTGCCCAGCACCAGGCCCCGGTGAACCTGGGGGTCACGCACCGCCGCCCCGGTGGCCGCGCGGTGTTCTGGGCTCTCGCCGATCGAACTGGCATCCAGAAACACCCGGAACAGCGGCACGCTGGTCGCCGCACTGATCAGAAACAGCAGGCCCATGAGGTAGGACCGCGCGCTGTCCTTGACGGCGTACCAGAAACCGTCCACGTACCAGAAAGCCAGCGCGCCGCTGAAGATGGCCCCGGCCCCGCCCAGCAGCGCCACCGGGCTGACGTTGCGATTCACCAGCAGGTCCCACAGCACGTAAGCCACCGGCACCAGCGCCGCCAGCAGATAGGCACGGATGTTGCCCGCCGTGCCGCCGCCGAACACCTGGTCGGCCACGCTGATGCCGCTGCCCAGGATATTGGGAGTGAGGATGACGATGGGAATCAGGAGGGTGAAGATCAGGTCCCAGACGGTTTTAGGGATGCGCGCGCGGGGGGCGGAAGTAGGGGCCGCTTGACTCATGGGGGCCATTCTCGCATTCAGGCATGAAGAGCGGAGTGGAAACCAGCAGGCGGCTGGGCTGAGCGGCCCAACCGTCTTGGAGAGACACTGACTCCACCGGTGGCCCCAGCAGTTCAGGCCAAAGCAGAGGAGGTGGCACTCTCCCCGACGTACCCAGAGAACAGAAGGAAGCCGGGTCAGACAGGGCTCGCCTTCCCCCGCCCAGAGGCACTCTTCCTGCCAGGGCGGTCCACCACCCCGACCCTGTATCCCTTGACGCACAGAGGCTCGGCTTGCCTCGCGTTCATCAACGGGGCAAGCCGAGCGGGATCAGGAAGAGGATTCAGGCGTGGACTTCGCCCATCGGTTCCGTCCGCTTGGCGCGTGGAAGAGACGGAAGCCCTCTCATCGCAGGGCCATCTCCCCTGTCCTCACGGTCCTCCCTCAACCTCCAGACCGTAAATCTGAAGGAAACGGGCGGTGCGCGCCTCCAGGGTCGGCAGCGGCGCGACGTCGCCGCACACCCAGTCGGGCTGATAGCTGCGGCACACCGCAGGCCGGTCGGCGTACACGGCGCACAGGCACCCCTGGCCGGTGTCGGTGCCCAGGTGCACACACGGCACGCCCAGCGGCTTGCCCAGCGCGTGAATATCGGGCGCGGCGCAGCAGGCCCCGCACGCCGTGCAAGCCGTGACCAGCACACTGCGCGGCGCCATGCCGGGCGGCACGGCAAAGCGGGCGCGTTCCTCTGGGGACAGTTTCACCCCAGGTCGTTCACGGCGGCAATCAGGGCGTCGTTCTCGGCGGGGGTGCCGATGGCGACGCGCAGGCAGCCAGCCAGACCCGGAAAGCTGTCCTGACGCCGCGTGACGATGCCGCGCGCGCGCAGCTGCGTGTAGGCGGCCGCCGCATCTGGCGTGCGCAGCAGAAAGAAGTTTGCCTGGCTGGGCAACGCCTGACAGGTGGGGTGACCTGCCAGGGCGGCCAGGACCCGCTCGCGCTCCTGCACCCCTTCCTGCACGCGGGCCTGCACATAGGCGGGCTGCTCCAGGGCCACTTCCAGGGCGGCCTGGGTCAGCGTACTGACATTGAAGGCGGGCACCAGCTTTTGCAATTGCGTGGCGAGTTCCGGGCTGGTCAGGGCGTAGCCCAGGCGCAGGCCCGCCAGCCCCCAGGCCTTGCTGAAGGTGCGCAGGCTCAGGCGGCCCTGGCCCGCGCGGGCCAGGTCACGGAAGTCGGTGCCGCTGTACTGGTGATAGGCCTCGTCCAGCACGACCACCCAGTCGCCCGCCGCCTCGGCCAGCTCGCGTACGGCTGCGGCGCTGTCCACCACACCCGTGGGCGCGTGCGGCTGGGTGATGTACAGCACGCCCGGCTCGTGACGCTTCAGTTCGGCTTTCAGGGCGGCGACGGGCAGGCTGAAGTCCTCATTCAGCGGCACCTCGATCAGCCGGGCGCCCAGCAGCTGCGCCTCCAGGGTATAGACGCTGAACGTGGGACTGACGGTCAGGACGGTCTGCCCGATGCCGGCCAGCTCGGTCAGCAGCTTGATCAGGACGTTGCTGCCCGGCGTGACCACCACGCCCGCTTCGGGCCAGTCCTCATACACGCCAATGCGGCGGCGCAGCTCGTCGGCGTGCAGGTCGGGATACCGGTTCCAGTCGCGGGCCGCCATACGCGACAGGGCCTCAGCCTTCAGCTCGGCCGGAAAGTCGTAGGGGTTTTCGTTCTGGTCGAGCTTGATGGGTTCATTGGTCGGCGTGAACGGATAGGCCGGCACGCGCCGCACGGCCTCGCGCACCCCGGCGGGGGCAGCAGCGGATTCTGTCGTCATGAGGCCCGTTGTACCACCCCCCCCGCCCGGCGCGTCCACCCATGACAAACTGCCCCGGCGGCGCCCCACCCAAACGCCCGTTTGGGCCGCGTGCTACGCTGCACGGCAGCCCAGGGGCCACGCCGCCCCCTGCCCCCACCATGACCGACACCCCCAAACCCCGCCGCGAGCAGATTCTCGACTCGGCCAGCCGCCTGTTTTCCGAGCGCGGCTATCACGCGACCAGCATGCGCGACCTGGCCGGCGAACTGGGCATGCAGGGCGGCAGCCTCTACGCCCATATTTCGAGCAAAGAAGAGCTGCTGATCGAAATCGTGAACCAGGCGTCGCGGCAGTTTGACGAGGCGCTGTTTACACTGCGGGGCGACCCCAGGCCTGCCGACGCCAAACTGCGGGAGGCCATGTACCGCCACATCCGCGTGGTGGCCGACAATATGGACAGCGCCACGGTGTTTTTTCACGAATGGAAGCACCTGTCCCCCGAGGCCTACGACCGCGTCACCGGCTGGCGCGACACCATTGACGCCTTTTACCGCGAGCTGATTACCCAGGGCGTGCAGGAAGGCTATTTTCGCCCCGAACTGGACATCAAGATGACGGCGTATCTGGTGCTGTCGGCCGTCAACTGGGCCTATACCTGGTATCGCCCCGGCGGCACCCTGGCCCCACGGGACGTGGCCGAACAGTTTGCCGACATGCTGCTGCTGGGTCTGCGGCCTGCACATGCCGCCCAGGAGGCCCAGCCATGAGCCACCCCACCGTGACCGTGCCCATCCGCGAGGCCATACGTTACGCTCAGGGCCGCGCCGAGCGTCTGGGCCGCACCCAGCAGCTGGAAATTGGCGAGGACCTGTTTATCCGGATTGCGCCGGGTGGACGCAAATTCCTGCTGTTTTGCCTGGACGGCGAGCCGGAGCGCGGCGCCGCCGAAGCCATTGCGGCCGCCCTGGGCCTGAAAGAGCCGCAGTACGGCTGGCATCAGGGCGCCACTCTGCGCTCGCTGACAGTTATTGAGGCAGGTGCGCAGAGCTTGTCCGAAAGTGGGCCAGCGGAAGAAGAAGACGGCACGCTCTGAGAATGGCTGCGCCGCTGACTAAGTTGTGCGGCCTGGACGCCACTTAACCTGCACCAACACTGCTCTTCTTGACACCAGACACCTGCTCAACAACTAGCGTCAGTTCCGAACATTGGTAGTTATCGGGTAAAGGGTCGAATGGCTCAGGTTATCCGTCCCCAAACGCCACACCAGCACAGCGGGTTGCTTGACCTGACTGGCCGCTACAAATGCCTCTGGCGTCCGGACGACCTCAGGCACCTCGCCGCTCATGGCTCTCAAGGCAAGCCGTCCACCCTGGGCAGTGCGCACACGCAGGCTGTAGTGGCCACATGCGGTTAGGCCCCTCACAAGGCAATCAAGATTGTCGACCATCGCATAGACGGCTTCTTCACCGCCCTGAACGTGCACAACGGGTGCCTCAGAATCGTCGAAGACAGCCCCGATCACGCTCATATTCAGCGTCACACCAGAAGGTAGAGCACGCCCCAACTCGGGGATGACGGCTCTCTGAGCGGCCGTCACGTACAGGTCAGCGACCTCTACCGGCGCACGAGAGGTCCCGAGTTGAAGGTCAAGGCGCCCCAGCTTCAACGTGGGATTGTCTGTACCAGACAGCCGCACGGGCATATCAAGTTGCTCAGCCAGTTCTGTCACGAAGCTGTATTTGCTCAGCCACTGCTCTTCCCCCCGCCACTGACCGGTCAGGCCGACCTGCACCGGTGTCAAGGTCCCAGGAAACAAAAGGGCTATGCGGGTACCGTTGACCTGGGTGCGAACGCCCTGCCGTTCCAGGGCCATCAAGAAATCACTGCGCCGGAAGACACCCCGGTCAGTCACCCCTCTTTGGCAGTGCCACCAGTTGACGGGCGTGAGCCACCACGGCGCGCCGCTGGCAGCCAAACGCTGCAAAGAGCACCGCTCCTGTGCGGCAACGTCTGGCGTCATGAGACTGGGCATTCCACCGGCGGCAGGCGCCTGCAGATGAGCCAGAGTGAGCACAGCCGCCGTACCGAGCAGCGCCGTCACGGCCAGAAGGACCCGTGGAGCCGTGTAGAGTCGCTGCATTCCCCTGGCCATCAGGGCAGGGTCTCCAAATTCTTGCAAAGCCAGGTCTAGGGCGCGGCTTGGGGCGTGACCCGCCACCTGGTACTCAGCCGCCCGTTCAAGAATGCTTCCGCGCAGTTCGTCCCAGACACGTTGCCGATCACGGGAGGGCAGGGCCTGAGTGGCGCGGGTGAGGTAGGTAGTCAGCGTTCTCACGAGTTTCCCCACCGCGTAATAAGGCCATGATGCCAGCGGCGATAGGCGTCGCGTTTGGCCTGGAAAGCCCTGGCTCCCTCATCTGTCAAGGCGTAATACCGTAGGGCGTGGCCCCCTCTGGGACTAGGCCGAGTGGAGCTGCGCAACCACCCACGCCGCTCTAGGCGGTGGAGGGCTGGGTAGAGGGTGCCAGCGTTCAAGTCCAGGTCACCTCCCGTCACCTCCCGGAGTTCCTTGGCGAGGTCCAGGCCATACCGCTCCTGTCCTGACAGCAGCGTGAGCAGCGCAAGTTCGAGGTCACCATCGTGCAGAGGCATGTCTCAATATAGAATTACGATATCGAATGTCAATAATGAGTGAATCTTTTGCCTCCTGGGCTGTGGAGTTGTCAACTCGATAAGCAAGACAGCCACTTCACCAATGAGCGCACAAATGTCAGAAGGTACGGAACGGCTTTGGCCAGATTAGAGAGCCTGAGCCGAACCCCCGGCAACCCACGCAACCCCATCAGGATGGAGGGGGGGAAGGAACTGGGCGTTCCCCTTCCAGCGCCGCCGCTGCCTTTTTCACCACCGGCATGACAGTCAGGCCCTGCACCGCGATGGAAAAGAGCACCACTGCGTAGGTGACTGTGACCACGGGCGTGCGGTAAGGGCTCTCGGGCAGGCCCAGCGCCAAGCTGATGGCGATGCCGCCGCGCAGGCCGCCCCAGGTGAGCAGGCGCACCGTGTAGGCGGCGTAGCCTTCCCGCGCCCGCACCAGCGCAAAGGGCAGCGCCACGCTCAGCCAGCGCGCCCCCAGGGACAGGGCGATGAGCAGGGCACTGGCCAGCAGCAGCGGGCCGCTGACATCGGTCAGCAGCACGTCCAGCCCAATAAAGGCAAACAGCAGGATATTCAGCACCTGGTCGGCGGTCTCCCAGAAGCCCAGCACATGCTCGCGCGTGTGGTCACCGAAGACCTGATCGCGCCACAGCGAGATCATCAGGCCCGCCACCACCATTGCCAGTGGCCCACTGACCCCCAGCGCCGCCGCCGCCACATAGCCCCCGACCACCAGTGCCAGGGTGATGAGAACCTCGACGGCGTGCTGCTCGATGGACCGCACCAGCAAGTAGCCCAGGCCGCCCAGCAGCGCGCCGAAAGCCAGGCCGCCCAGCGCCTCCTGCGCAAACAGGGCCAGCACACCTGCTGTGGTGGTCTGACTTGCCCCATCACCGCCTGAACCGTGCCCACCCAGACCCGCTGCACTGGCCAGGGCCAGAAACACGACCACCCCCACGCCGTCATTGAAAAGGCTCTCGCCCGCAATCAGGGTTTCAATCTTGGCGGGCACCTTCGCGCGTTTCAGCAGGTCCAGGACAGCGACTGGGTCCGTGGGGCTAATCAGTGCGCCGAACAGCAGCGCCCACATCAGGGGAACCTCCAGACCCACCAGCCGGAAGACCCCATAGGCGGCGAAGCCAATCAGCGCCGTGCTGATCAGAGTGCTGAAGAGGGCCAGGGTCAGGATGCTGCCGCGCTGGCGCAGCATCTGGCGCGTGTCCAGACTGAGCGCCCCGGCAAACAGCAGCACGCTGAGGATGCCGTTCAGAACAAACGTGGTGAAGTCCAGCGTCTGCAGCACCTCGGTGGCCCAGCCGCGCAAACCTGGCAGCCCCAGCCTATCCAGGCCAATCAGGACAAGGCTGGCCAGCGCCCCGGCCAGCGTGACGCCCACCGTGGTCGGCAGCCGCACCCAGCGCTCATTGACGAAAGCCAGCAGCGCCGTGACGCACAGCAAGGCCGCAAACGCACTCAACATGGGGGACACAATACGGGGGGAGGGCAAGGCCAGACAGTCATGGTTCAGCCGCCTGAGCGTCCATCAAAAAGCCCCGCCATTTAGACGGGGCCAGGGGCACGTGGTTTAGTCGCGCTCGCGCTCGCGTTCGGCGTTCAGCTGAGCCTGCAACTGGGCCTGGCGCTGGCGCACGTAGTCCTGTTGAAAGCGGCCTTCGTCCATCATGCTTGTGCCCACCGTCAGCTTGCCCGTGGCCAGTTCGCGCATAGCCTGGGTCACCAGGTTGCGGGTCCGCACGCGCTGCTCCACGGGCAGCACGCTAGGCGCCCCCGAGCGCAGTTGTAGGGCGCGCTTGGCCGTCACCACCGAAAGGCGGTATTTGCTGTCTGTCAGCGACAGCAGCTTGTCGATATCCCGTTCTGCCATAAGCCCACCTCCGTCAATCCGGCCACCTGCCCGTCTGGGGTGGGCGCCGGTTCAGCCCCACACTCTAGCGTATGCCGGGGCCGGGCGGCTAGACTTCGCGGCTCAGAATCACGCCCTGCAACTCGTCCACCTCGTAGCCGCAGGTTGCGTAAAAGGCCTGGGCCCCTTCGTTGTCGGCCGCCACCCACACGTCACGCAGCCCCTCGACCTGCATCTGGCTGTGCAGAGCCGCCACCAGGGCGCGTCCTACGCCCGCGCGGCGCCAGCTTTCGCGCACCCCGATTTCCTCGAACATCACGTCGCAGGCTGTCTCTGCTGTGCCTGAACGGTGGCGCCGCCGGTGAACATAGGCCATCAGGAACCCGACGGGCTGACCGTGTTCATCGTCGGCGTGCCAGTGCCAGACGTGGGGGTCCGCCAGATAAGCGCGGGCTTCCTCCGCACTCAGAGGCGGGCTGGGGTCTTCTTCCGTGAAGTCCGTCTCGTCGGCGGCGACCTGGGCCAGCGCAGCTTCATCGCCGGGCCGCAGGCGGCGAACAGTGAATGGAGGCATGGCTTCATCATGCCCCCGCTGGGGGCAGCGCAGATACAGCTTCTCTGATCTTCAGCGATCAGTAGTGTTCAGAGATGTCCTGGCCCGAAGACGCGACCCTCCGCCGCCCTGTTTCCGCCGCACCGGCCAAAGCACCCAGCGCGGCCCTGGGTTACCTGCTGAATATTCTGCTGCCAGGCGCAGGCTTTACCCTCATTAACCGCTGGGGCTGGCACCTGGGTTGGTTCGGCATTCAAGTGGGGCTGTACGTCGTGGCGTCCATCCTGAGCGGCGTGACCGGCACGCCATTACCACTGGTTCTGCCCTTCATCGGCTTCGTGGCTATGCTGGTTCACTTTGGCCGGGTCTATGCCGAGCAGGCCGACCGTGACTTTCAGCCGCCGCTGGAACTGGCCGTCAAGCTGGTGCTGATTCTGGGGCACTTTTTTATCGGCTTCGTGCTGGTGGGCATTCTGGCGGCGGTTCTGATTCCCAATCTGCTGTCGGCCCGCAACCGTGCCAACCAGACCGGCGAAATGGCCATCGCCCGGGCGGTGCAGGTGCAGGCGGTGGTGGCGCAGGTGGACGGCACCCTGCAAGACGGCCCGTGCCCCCTGAACGGCTTGCCCGAAACCTACCGCGAGCAGATTGCCTCCTGCACGGTGACGGACAGCAGCGGCACCGAACCCGCCGTCTCTGTGACGTTTGACAGCGGACGCACCATCACCCTGCCCTGAAGCGGCCGTCTGTCCCCTCCCTGACCTTCTTCCTGCCCCGGCCCATGCCAGACTGACGCCACATGCCGGATTTCGATGTCATCGTGATGGGCGCGGGCCACAACGCCCTGGTCACAGCGGCCTACGCCGCCAAAGCGGGCCTGAAGGTGGGCGTCTTCGAGCGGCGGCACCTGGTCGGTGGGGCCGTCAGCACCGAAGAACTGGTGCCCGGCTACCGCTTTGACTACGGCGGCAGCGCCCACATCCTGATTCGGCTGACACCGGTGGTACGTGAACTGGAACTGACGCGCCACGGCCTGCATTACCTGGACGTAGACCCGATGTTCCACTGCTCGGACGGCGAGACGCCCTGGTTCATTCACCGAGACGCGGGGCGCACCGCGCGTGAGCTGGAGGCCCTCTTCCCCGGACAGGGCGAAGCGTACACCCGGTTTCTGGACGACTGGACGCCGTTTGCGCGGTCGGTGGCAGACCTCTTCAACAGCGCGCCGGGGCCGCTGGACATGGGCAAGATGGTGGTCAGCAGCGGCAAAGGGCGCGACTGGATGGAGCAGTTGCCCCGCATCCTGCGCCCTTACGGCGACGTGGCCAAGGAGTATTTCTCGGACGAGCGGGTGCGCGCGCCCCTGGTGTGGATGGCGGCCCAGAGCGGTCCCCCACCCAGCGACCCCCTCAGCGCGCCTTTCCTCCTGTGGCATCCCCTCTATCACGAGGGCGGCGTGGCGCGGCCTAAGGGCGGCTCGGGGGGACTCACCAAAGCCCTGAAGCGGGCGATTGAAGCCGACGGCGGGCAGGTGTTCGTCAACGCACCTGTAAAGGACATTCTGGTCAAGGACGGCAAGGCGCAGGGTGTGCGGCTGGAGAACGGCGACACCTACACGGCACGCGCCGTGGTCTCCGGCACCCACATTCTGACGACGGCGGGCGCGTTGCCGGACGAATATGTGCCCGCCTCGGCGCGGCAGGTGCGGGTGGGCAATGGCTTTGGCATGGTGCTGAGGTTGGCCCTGAGCGAACAGGTCAAGTACCGCCACCACACCGAACCCGACAGCCGCGTGGGCCTGGGCCTGCTGATTAAAAACGAGGGGCAGTTGATGAAAGGCTACGGTCAGTACCTGGCCGGCGAACCCACCACCGATCCGCCCCTGATTGCCATGAGTTTTTCGGCGGTGGACGATTCGCTGGCGCCTCCTGGCGGCGAGGCGCTGTGGCTGTGGGCGCAGTATTACCCCTACGAACTGAGCAGCGGCTCGTGGGAGACCCGCACCGCCGAAGCGCGGGAGAACATCCTGCGCGCCTTCGAACACTACGCGCCGGGCACACGCGACACAATTGTGGGCGAACTGGTGCAGACGCCGCAGTGGCTTCACGACAACCTGGGCCTGCACCGGGGCAACGTCATGCACCTGGAGATGAGCTTTGACCAGATGTTCTCGTTCCGCCCGTGGATGAAAGCGAGCGGCTACCGCTGGCCTGGCGTCAAAGGACTCTACTTGACCGGCGCCAGCACCCATCCGGGCGGCGGAATCATGGGCGCCAGTGGACGCAACGCGGCGAATGTTCTGGTGCGGGACCTGACGCGGCGGCGGTGGCAGTGAAGGGTGTAGGGCGTGGGTTGTGGGTTGTGAAAAAAAAGCTTCTGGCTGGGCGTAAGCGCTGCGTAGGGGCTGGGGTCGCCGTCCTGCGAGGTCAGGAGGCCCTGCTCATTCGGCGTGGGGATAATGGCCTGTGGGACGTACCCGGCGGCGGGGCGCAGCGGGGCGAGGGGCCCGAAACAGCCGCCCGGCAGGAGTTACAGGAAGAAACCGGGCTGACCGTCGCTGCGCTCAACCCACTCGGTCTTTTTCCCCACCAGCACACCTACCCAGACGGCAACGTGGTGGACTGGGACACCCATGTCTTCACCGCCAAGTTTGTGGACGGCACCCCTGAAGCGCAGGACGACGCGGCCGAAGTGCGGTGGTGGCCGCTGGCCGCCCTGCCAGATGAAGTCTCCGCCGCTACCCAGGCCTACTTTGAAGCCCTGAGGGCGGCCCCTTGACCGCTCGCCTCTCCCCTACCCTCCTGCGATTTGGCCTGGCCTTTGCCGCGCTGGGGCTGGCTTTTTTAGGAGCGCTGCTGGTGCTGGCCGGCCCGGCGGCTGGCTGGGCCCTCATTGCACTCGGCCTGCCCCTGGCCGGCGTACTGGCGCTGGCGGGGGACGCGCTGGGGCCGCGCTTTGGCGAGGTCCTGTCTCTGCGCCTGACTGACTTGCTGGGCCGCACCCGGCCCTGGACGGCGCTGCTGGCGCTGTACGTGGCCCTCAAGATTCCGGTCCCGCTGTGGCCGGACGGCTTTCCGGTGCTGGGGCTGGCCAGCACGGCGGCCCTCTTTCTGGCCGCGCTGGCCTTTGTCTGGGAGCGTGCCGGCTGGGTGCGCGCCGGGCTGCTGATGGCCGTGTCGTTCAGCGTGGGCCTGGGGGTCGAGGTCCTGGGCAGCCGCACCGGGTTTCCCTTTGGTGCTTACTCCTACGCGACGGCCCCGGCCCCCACCCTGCTGGGCGTGCCGCTGATAGTGCCGCTGGGGTGGTTTGCGCTGACGCTGACGGCCACCTGCCTGTCCGGGGGTCGCCCCTGGCTGGCCGGCCTGCTGATGATGCTCTGGGACGTGGGGTTAGAACCCCTGATGACCGCGCAGCGCTACTGGCTCTGGAGCGACCCGCTGGGGCTGTGGGCCGGGGCCCCGCTGCAGAACTTTCTGGGCTGGTGGGCGGTGGGGTCGGGGTTGGCATGGGTCTTTACCGGCCTGGCCCCCAGACTGTTTGGTCTGCGCACCCTGGAATGGAGCTGGGCGCTGCCGTGGTGGGCGCGAAGTTTCCCCGAAAGCCGCGAGCCGCGCCTCAGCCTGCTGCCCGGCACTCCCAGGCGCAACCCCGATTTCCGGGTGGCCTACCCCATCGAGACCTTCTTTCTGCCCGGCGGGCTGGTGCTGGTGGGCCGCTACGCGGAAGCCGCCGTGACCCTGGCCGCCATGACCCTGGGCCTGGCCCTGGCGCGGCGGGTGACGCGGCATGACCGCTAAGCCCTGGGCCACGGCGCTGCTGTCGCGCAGCATTCAGCGCAGCGTGCGCGGCGGCCTGGCCGGCGTGTGGGTGCGCGGCGCCTTGCCCACCGGCGGCGTGGTGCTGGCCCCCAATCACCATTCATGGTGGGACGGCTACGTGCTGCGCGAGGTGGCCTGGTGGGCGGGCACCCCTTTTTCGGTGCTGATGACGGCGCGGCAGCTGGGCCGCTTTCCCTTTCTGCGCCGAGTGGGGGCGCTGCGGGCCGACGAGGTGCGGACCGGGGTCCGCCGCGCGCAGGCAGGATGGCTGGCGGTGTTTCCAGAAGGAGCCCTGCAACCGGCCGGCCCGCTGGGCACGGTCGCCCCCGGCGCCGCCTGGATAGCCCAGACGGCCGGCGTGCCGCTGGTGCCCGTGGCGCTGCGCGTCACCCTGCGCGGAGGCCAGTGGCCGGAAGCGTACCTGCGCTTTGGGCCAGCGGTGGCTGGACCCGCCCTGCCGCGTGCCATCGCCCACGAACTGGCTGCCCTGGACGCCGAGCTGGTGTCTAGCGACCCCGAGCAGCCGCTGGCCGGTTACCTACGCGCCGTACCGGGGCGCCTCAGCCGATCAGACCGGGTGGGCTGGGCCGCGCAGCTGCTCAACGTGGTCACTGGAGACCGGGCGTGAAGCTGGGCGCCCTCTACCGCACCGTCATGCTGACCTGGCTGAGTGCCAAGGCCCTGACGCTGGCGGTCAATGCCCTGACCTTTCCCCGGCTGCGCCCCGCGCCTACCCCGGCCACTGGCCCACGCGTGTCTATCCTGATTCCGGCGCGCAACGAGGCGCACAATCTCCCCGCCACCCTGCCCGGCGTATTGGCCCAAGGGGCCCATGAGGTCATCGTGCTGGACGACCGCAGCACCGACGGCACAGCGGAGGTGGCCCGTGGGCTGGGCGCGCGGGTCATCGCTGGGCAGCCCCGCCCGCCGGGGTGGTACGGCAAACCCTGGGCCTGTCAGCAGCTGCTGCGGGCCGCGCAGGGCGACCTGCTGATTTTTACCGACGCGGATGTCTCCTGGCATCCCGGCGCGCTGGGGGGGCTGCTGAACGAACTGAACCGCTCTGGGGCCGACCTCCTGAGCATTCAGCCGCGCCAGGACAACCGCACCCCCGGCGAGCGGCTGCTGACGCCCCTGGTGGACGCCGCCGTACTGTCGTACTTTCCTTACCCGCTGCTGCGCCTGCGCCCGCCCCAGCCGCTGGCCACCATTGCCAACGGGCAGGTGATGGCCTACCGCCGCGCCGCCCTGCTGCGGGTGGGCGGCTACGCCGCTGTGCAGGGTGAAGTGCTGGAAGACACGGTACTGGCCCGGCGGCTGGCGGCCCACGGTATGCCGGTGTCCACCGCGATGGGCCGGACCTGCATCAGCGTACGGATGTACCGCTCGTACCCAGAGTCGGCGGCGGGGTTTGGCAAGAACACCCTGCCGATTCACCTCAATTCGCGGGTGCTGCTGACCCTGAGCGTGGCTTTACATATTGCCGGACACACCTTGCCCTGGCTGGTGCCGGTCCCGGGCGCGCGGGTGCTGCGGGTGGCCAGTGTGCTGGAGCGCTTGGTCGTCAACCTGATTGCCGGCCGCCGCCGCCCTGCCGACCTGGCTGAAGGGCTGCTGGGGCCGCTGACGCCGCTGCTGGCCGTCCCCGTGTATCTTCGGGCCGTGAAGCGCCGCGTGACCTGGAAAGGCCGGGAGTACCGGCAATGAGGGCCTGGGGATGAGGCACGCCCCCCGCCACGTCGCGGTCATTGGCGCGGGTTTTGCCGGCCTGGCGGCGGCGCTGCGGCTGGCGCAGGCCGGGGCGCGCGTGACGGTGCTGGACGCCCTGGACGGCCCCGGGGGCAAGGCGGCACTGGGCTTTGAGGACTTTTCCAGTGGCCCGACCGTCGTGACCATGCCGCAGGTGTTCCGGGGCATCCACGAGCGCCTGAACCTACCGCTGCCCAACCTGACCCCCGCGCGGCCCACCACGACCTACAACGGCGCGGGGCGCACCTTTGCCCCCGAGGCCCTGCATATCGCCGGCAGCCTGGAACCGACCCTGACGCAGTTGCCGCGCGCGGAGGGCCAGCGCTACGTGGCCCTGCTGAGGGCGGCGCGGCGCATGTACGAGGACGCACAGGACACCTTCCTGTTTGCCCCACCCCCCAGCCGGCTGCGGCTGGCCCGCTACGCCCTGACCGCCGGCCGCCGCGCCGCGCCGCTGACCCCGCTGCGCCGGTTTGTGCGCTCGGGGCCGTTCATGACGCCCTTCTGGCTGCGCTTTGCCACCTATCTGGGGGCCGACCCCTACCGCGCGCCCGCCGTCCTGCACAACATCGCCTGGGTCGAACTGGGGCACGGCGTGTGGCATCTGCCCGGCGGCCTGCTGGCCTTTGCCCAGACCCTCTACGAGCAGGCCGAGGGCCTGGGGGTGCGCTTTGAATTTGGCACGCGCGTCACCAGCCTGAGCAGCCACGGCGGGCAGGTGTTGGGCGCGCACACCAGTCAGGGCGCCTTTGCCGCCGACGCCTGGGTCAGCGCCGCCGACCGGGCCCTCACACTGGCCTGGCTGGGCGTCCCCGAAAAGCCCACGCCGCGCGGGGTCAGCGGCTTTGCGCTGCAGCTGCGCCTCACAGAGAACCGGGGCCAGGCCCACCACATCTTCTGGCCCGCCGACTACAGCCGCGAGTGGCGGGATATTCGCGCTGGGCGCCTACCGCGCGACCCCACGCTGTACCTGCATCTGGACGGCGACCGCGCTTTTCTGCTGGTCAACGCCCCGCCCGACCCTGGCCTGACGGAAGACGCCCGCGAGTACGGCGCCTGGCTGCTGGCCCGCCTGCAAGAGTGCCTGAGCGCGGCAGCGGGCGGTCCGCTGCCGGTGGCCGAGTGGCACGCGCTGTCCCCGGCCGACTACGCGCGCACCGCCAAAGCCGGAGCGCTGTACGGGCGCGCGCCCCACGGCCTGACGGGCAGCCTGCGGCCCGGCTGGGGGCTGGCCCACACCCGCAACCTGGTACAGGTGGGCGGCACGGTGCATCCGGGCGGAGGGGTGCCCCTGTCCTTCCTGAGCGGCTGGAACGGCGCCGGGCGGCTGCTGGGCCTGCCCTACGATGACCTGGGCGGGCGGCAGGTGCCGGCAGGCCAGGAGGTCTGGCCATTTCTGCCCTGAGCCCCAGAGGCCTGGGCGCCCTGCCCGAGCCGCCTACCCGCCCCGGCAACGGCCACCTGCAGGACTGGGCGCTGTCGCCGCTGACGCTGATTGAAGACGGCGCGGCGCGCGCGCGGGCGGCAGGCCGCGACCTCTTTCGGCTGCGGCTGGGCCTCCCGGCCGTGGTGGGCTTCAGCCCGGCCTGGAACCGCGCCCTGCTGAGCGACCTGGCGACCTTTCGCAGCGCCGGCAGCTTTTCGGTGCTGGTGCCGTACCTCTCGGGCGGGGTCATTCTCAGCGACGCGCCGGGCCACGCAGGGCGGCGGCGCCTGATGAATCCGGGGTTTGGCCGGGCGCATCTGGCCGCGCTTCAGGACCGGATTCGGGCGGCCCTGCCCCCGGTCCCGGTGGGCGAATTCGACGCCCTGGCCTGGGCTGACCACGCCGTGCTGTGCCTGCTCAACGCGGCGTATTTCAGCGGTGAGTTCCCCGAGGACCTGCTGCACGCCTTTCTAGCGCCGCTGCGCCGGCCCTTTCCGGCGCCCGCTTTGCCACGCCCCGCCCTGTTCTTGCGCTTTGACCGCGAGGTGCGGCGGCTGGCCCACGCCCGCCTGAGCCGGGGGAACGGCGACGACCTGCTGTCGGTGCTGGCGCCGCTGCCGGGCGGCCTGGAAGAGACGCGCGTGTCGCTGGCTGCCGCCCACGACACCACCACGCACGCGCTGGCCTATGCGGTGTGGCACCTGGCCGAGCAGCCGCAGTGGCACGCCCCGGAACACCACCCAGCGGTCCTTAAAGAAACTCTGCGCCTGCACCCGCCCGGCTGGATGGGCAGCCGCCGCCTGGGCCGGGACGTGGTCTGGAACGGGGTACGATTGCCGCGCGGCGCCCTGGCCCTGTATTCGCCGTACCTCTCGGGACGCGACCCGACTCTATGGACTGCCCCCGAAACCTTTGACCCCGGCCGCTGGGCGCAGAAACCGCCCGCCTGGGCGTATCTGCCCTTCGGCGGGGGCGAGCGGCTGTGTCTGGGGATGCACCTGGCGCAGACCCTCATTCTGGACACGCTGGCGGCGCTGCCCACACTGCGGCCCGTGCATGGTGACCCCACGCCGCAACCGGGGTTGACCCTGGGACCTCGCGGCCCGCTGGTGGTGGTTCTCGCCTCTAGCAGCTGAAGGCGCCAGGCGGCCTTCTCCTGACGGCTCTACCCTGCCCCGCCGTCCCCTCTCAGTCAGGAGGCAATCACGCACACCACTGTGCGGGCGGCGCCTACCCTGAAGCATGGCTGACTCCGCTGCCCCCCTGACGGCGGACGAACGCTGGACGCTCACCGTTACGGTGCTGGGCTCAAGCCTGGCCTTTCTGGACGGCACGGTGGTCAATGTGGCGCTGAACGCCGTGCAGCGCGACCTGGACGCCACCGCCAGCGGCGTGCAGTGGGTGGTGGGTGCCTACGCCCTGCTGCTGGCGGCCCTCACGCTGGCCGGCGGCGCGCTGGGCGACGCCCTGGGGCGGCGGCGGGTGTACGGCTGGGGGGTAAGCATCTTCGCGCTGGCCTCGCTGGCCTGTGGGCTGGCCCCCACCCTGGGCGCCCTGATTGCCGCCCGCGCCGCGCAGGGCGTGGGCGCGGCGCTGCTGGTGCCGGGCAGCCTGGCCATGATTGGCGCCGTGTTCAGTCAGGCCAGCCGGGGCCGGGGCGTGGGCCTCTGGAGCGCGGCCAGTTCTGTCACGACGCTGCTGGGGCCGCTGGTGGGCGGCCTGCTGGTGGACAACGTGTCGTGGCGCTGGGTGTTTTTGATCAACCTGCCGCTGGCCGCTCTGACCCTACTGTGGCTGCGCCGGGTGCCAGAAACGCGCGCGCCCGGCGCCCAGCCTGACTGGCCGGGGGCGCTGGCGGTGACGGCCGGCCTGGGTGGGCTATCGGCGGGCCTCATTCGCGCAGGTGAAACGGGCTGGGACGGCCTGGTCTGGGGGCTACTGGTGGGAGCGGCGTTGGCCTTTGCGGCCTTCATCTGGCGGGAGGCCCGCACGCCCTGGCCCATGCTGCCGCTGGCCCTGCTTCAGAACCGCGTCTTTGTGGGCACCAACCTCCTGACCCTGCTGCTGTACGGCGCGCTGGGGGCCGTCAGCCTGTATCTGCCCATGCTGCTGATCGGCGCGCGCGGCTTCAGCGCCGCAGCGGCGGGCGCGGCGCTGCTGCCCCTGTCGCTGCTGCTGGCAGGTCTGTCGGGGCCAGTGGGCGCCCTGGCCGACCGCCACGGCCCGCGCCTGCTGCTCACGTTGGGGCCAGTGTTGGCGGGCAGCGGGCTGGCCCTCCTGGGGCTGGGACAGGGCGCGTCGTGGGCGGCCATCCTGCCCGGCGCGGCGGTGCTGGGGCTGGGCATGGCCCTCACGGTGGCGCCGCTGTCCAGCGCGGTCATGGGGAGCGTACCCCGTGAGCAAAGTGGGGTGGCCAGCGGCGTGAACAACGCGGTGGCGCGCGCGGCCTCGCTGCTGGCCGTGGCGGCGCTGGGGCTGCTGCTGCTGGGCAGTTACCGCGCGGCGCTGGGGCCACGGCTGGAGGCGGTGGGGGCCAGCGTTCCGGTGCAGCGCGCTGTTCAGGCCCAGGCCACCCGCCTGACCGAAGTACACCTGCCAGCTGGCGCCCCAGCCCGCGCCCAAGCCGCCACTGACGCCGCCTTTGCTGACGCCTTCCGCACCCTGGCGCTGGTGGGAGCGGCCCTGAGCGTGCTGGGCGGCGTGGCCGGCTGGGTGCTGGTGCGCCCCGCTTCCGGCAAAACCCCAGCCCCAGGCGCGCTAGCCTGACCCGCATGACCGCCGAGCCTCTGAGACGGATGCTGTCCATGTCCGTGCCATCCGAGAGCGCACCGGATGTGCCTCCAATTCCCGGAAACCCGTCTCTCCTATTTCCAGTCGGACCAGATCCGAAACATGGTTCAGATTTCACCGGAACTTGCATGAAACCAGTTCCGAACCACTGCGGCCTTGTCCGACCGGACATGCCCCGCTGCGGCAAAGCGGAAGCAGAAGCGGCAACGGATGTCCGGACAGGGGCCGTATGACCCCTAACCCCGCGCCCCCAGAGGTCGCCGCCCCCGTGCGCGACCGCTCGCCGCTGCCCGACGTGCTGCGCGGCGTGGCGCTGGCCGGCATTCTGATCGTGAACATGCAGGACTTCGCAGGTTTTCTGCCCTGGGAGCAGCGGGGCCTGGACCGCGCCGCGCAGGTGCTGACCGACACGTTTGCCAATGGGCGCTTTATTTCCATCTTCGCCATGCTGTTCGGGTGGGGGGCAGCCGGGCTGCTGGCGCGGCATGGGGTGGGCGTCTTTCTGAGGCGGCACGCCGTGCTGCTGCTTATTGGGGCGGCCCATTACGTGCTGGTGTGGCACGGCGACATCATCAGCAATTACGCGCTGCTGGCGCTGGGCCTGCTGCTGACGGCGGCCATGGGCGCGCGCACCCTGCTGGTGCTGGCCGGTGGGCTGGGGCTCTGGTGGCTGGGCGGCATGCTGATGGAAGCCGCTGCCGGGGCCGCCCGCACAGGGCCGCGCTGGGCGGGGCTACCCGCCATTGAACCCAGCTATGCCGCCAACGTGGCCGAGCGCGCCCAAGACTTCTGGCCCATGCTGACCGCAGGCAACCTGTACAACGGCCCCTGGCTGCTGGCGCTGTTCTGTCTGGGCGCGGCGGCGCAGCGCACCGGCCTGCTGACCCGGCCCCACGACCACCGGCCGCTGCTGCGCCGCCTGGCGGCAGGCGGCCTGTTGGTGGGCCTGCCGCTGGGCGCCCTCCTGGCATACCTGAACACCCGGCCCGACGCGGCGGCCGGGCTGCTGGCCTTTCCGGTGCGCATGGGCGGCGGCGCGGCGGCGGCGCTGGGCTACGTGGGCGTGATTGGGCTGCTGGCCACCTCGGGGCGGCTGGGCCCGCTGATTCACTTCGCGGCCAGTGGTCGCATGGCCATGACCAATTACCTGTCGCAAAGCCTTCTGATGACGCTGTTTTTCTATCCCTACGCGGGCGCGCAGGGGGGCCGCTGGGTGCAGGCGGCGCGGGAAGGCGGGGACGCCTTTGTGTACGCAGGGGGCTTGTCCATCTGGGGCGCGGCGGGGGGACTGGGGCTGGCGCTGCTGGTGGGCCTGTGCCAGTTGCCGCTGAGCGCGTGGTGGCTGTCTCACTTCGGGCGAGGGCCGGTGGAAGCGCTGGTGCGGCTGGCCGTCTACGGGCGCGGAGCGCGGACCAGGGACACGTCTGACCCGCCGCCGTCTGTGGGAACCCCGTGAGAACGGCCGCGCTAGACTGCGGGGCATGGATAACCGCACGAACCTGGACGACTACCTCGCGGGGCTGGGCATCAGCGGCGCCGACGAGAGCGAGCTGCCGCCGCCCGCTCCCGACGCCGCCCTGACCGCGCCGCCCACGCCAGGTGCCGCGCCGGAAACCCCCCAGGCCACACTTGAACGCTTTTTGCGTGGCCTGATCTCACGCATTGACCCCGACCTCAGCGTGACCGTGCGTGAAACCGAGGACGCCCTGGAAGCCGAGATTACCGGCGAGCACGCCGCCAAGCTGGCCGGGCGCGACGGGCGCACGCTGGGCGCCATTGAGGTGCTGGCCTACACCGTGCTGGCCAAGCACGAGGGCCGCACCAAGGAGCGCGTGCGGGTGGATGTCGGCGGTTACCGCAAGCGCCAGGCCGACACCCTGACCAAACTGGCCGAGCGGCTGGCCGTGCAGGTCGCCAAGAGCGGCGAACCCCACGAACTGCAGCCGATGCCCGCTGCCGAACGCCGCGTGATTCACATCGCCCTGAAAGAACACCCCGACGTCATGAGCGAGTCCGTGGGCGAGGGCGCCGCCCGCCGCCTGATGATCAAACCCCGTCACGGCTAGGCCATGACCATCCGCGACCTGCTGCACACGGGCGCGGCGCACCTGGCAGCAGCGGGCGTTCCCTCCCCGGAGGTGGACGCCCGCGAACTGCTGCTGTTTGCCCTGGGCCTCTCGCCCACCGCGCTGCTGACGCGGGGCCAGGAGGCCGCGCCTGCCAGCGGAGCCGAACGCTACGCCGCGCTGCTGGCCCAGCGTGCCCAGCGCATTCCGCTGCAACACCTGCTGCCCGAGGTGGAGTGGGGCGGCGTGCGCCTGCGCTGCGACCCGCGCGCACTGGTGCCCCGCCCCGAAACCGAGTGGCTGCTGCACCTGACCTTAGAGGCGCTGCGCGGCACCTCAGCGCCCCGCGTGGCCGATGTAGGCACCGGCACCGGCGCGCTGGCGCTGGGCCTCAAAGCTGCCCGCCCCGACGCCCACGTCAGAGCCACCGACCTCAGCCCTGGGGCCCTGAGCCTCGCCCGCGAGAATGCCGCGCTGAATGGGCTGGAGGTTGAGTTCCTAGAAGCTGACCTGCTGACTGGAGTGTCTGGGCCCCTAGACCTGGTGGTCAGCAATCCCCCCTACCTGCCGGATGCGGACCGGGCCGGGGCCCAGCCCGAAGTCGGCCACGACCCGGTCCTGGCGCTGTACGGCGGCCCAGATGGCCTGGACATCGCCCGGCGGCTGGCGGCGCAGGCCTCTGGAGGGCTGAAGGCAGGCGGCTGGTTGCTGCTAGAACTTGACCCCCGCAACGCGGCGACCTTTGCCCAGGAGTTGCGCCGTCTGGGCTGGTCCGCCGACACCGCCCCCGACCTGACGGGCCGCGAACGCTTCGTGCTGGCCCAGCGGCCGCACAGCGGCGCCTAGATCCACCTGGGGCCAACGGCGCCCCTCAATGCCGTGGGAGCCGCTGTTTCTGGCAGAGGCTCACTTCATTCGCGTGAATAGCGATTGAGGGTTCCTCTTTCAATCACTCTGGGAGGCTACGGTCACCAGTCCACACCGGCCTGCGCCCTCTTGTCAGCCAGGGCCTGCCGCACGGCGCGCAGGCGCTCACCGTGCAGCGGGTAGAACGCCAGAATCAGCACCGCCAGCAGCGCTCCGGCGATGGGCGGCACCGTCATGAAGAAGCGGAAGCCGTCGGCCACTCCTTCTGGCTGCACAGCCAGGCGGGGGTCGTAGCCGCTGGCGCGCGTCACCGCCCCAAAGACCTGCGAGGTCAGGGCGCCGCTGAGGGTCGTGACAAAGCCCGACATGCCGAAATACATGCCCTCGCGGCGCTGGCCGCTGCGCAGCTCATCCTCGTCAATCACGTCGGCCAGAATCACGTCACCCATCAGAATCATGCCGGCCAGCGCGGCGCCAAAGAGAATCGTGGACACCAGCGCGCCCGCCACCGTCTGCACCAGCGCCAGCGGCAGCAAGGAGACAGCGCTGAGGGCAAACGCCAGCATCAGGGTGCCGCGCGGCCCCAGGCGGGGCGCCAACAGCGCGCGCCACGGCCACAGGGCGGCCCCGGCCGTCACGAAAGCGGCGGCCAGCAGAACGGTCGTCACCGCCCCCGCCTCTGCCCCCAGGCTGTAGCGCACAAAAAAGCCCATGCCGGTCGCCAGCGTCCCCGTGGCAAAAAAGCGCAGGGTCTGGGCGGCCACCACCGTCAGAAAGGCGCGGTGGCTGAAGGTCGCCCGCAGGGCTTCTAGAAATCCCAACGGACGCGCCGCCGGGTCGGGCCGCTCGAACAGGGCGCCCAGCCCAAACAGCAGCGCCACGCCCGACAACACCGCAAACAGCACGCCCATGCCGGCCCAGCCCACCCAGCCGGCCAGCAGCGGCGGCAGCGCCAGGCCAAACAGCAGCCCTACGGTCTGCACCAGATTCATGCGCCAGGCCACGCCCGTACGCTCGGCGTAGGTGCGGAACATCTCGGGCAGCAGGGCCAAGTAGCCGGTCCCCACCGCCGTACCAAAGGTCTCCCAGAGGCCCCAGACCACCACGAGGTACAGCAGCAGCGCCACGGGGCTGTCCACCCCATTAAACGGGGTCATGAACAGCAGCGCGAAGGCCACCAGGCCCGGCAGCCACGCAAAACGGATGTACGGAATACGCCGGCCCCAGCGGCTGCGCGTGCGGTCCGACAGGTAGCCGATCAGGGGGTTGTTGGCCGCGTTGTACAGGGCAAACAGGGTCAAGGCGGTGGCGGCCCAGGCCGGGTTCAGCTTGCGGTCGTCCACGTAGTACAGCAGCAGGAAACTGCCTGCCTGCGCCGGAATGGTCAGCCCAAAGTTCATGACCGCGTAGCGCCACCGCACCGCGCTGGAGGTAGTGCCCTCCTTCACCGCCGCCTCCGCAGCAGGGCGCGCAGGGGCCGGTAGGTGGTCACACGCACGCCACTGGCGGCCAGAATGCCCGGCAGGCGCGGGTCCAGAAAGGCGGCGTGGTTGGCCACCCGTCCCGCCCAGTCGCCGGCCACCGCCCTCAGTTCGGGGGTGTCGCGTGCCGGGTGCAGGATGAAGTGGGTCAGGCCCGGTTTCAGAGCCAAGAGCATGCGCTCCAGAATGGGTAGGTGGTCGCCGCCCTCGTCCAGCGGCATCATCACGAACTCGTCCACCAGCGGTACGCCCTTGGCCTCCAGGGCGCGCGTGACCAGCGCCGCGCCCGCCGCCTGCGGAGCACTCAGGCCGTTGGCGTGCCACCCCGCCCGGTCGAGCCGGGGCAGCACCGGCAGCAGGCCCCGCGCCAGGGCCACTCGCACCGCGCGGTGCAGCAGCGCGGGGTGGGCCACCGTGCCCATGTGCGAGTCCACGTGCGACACCGGCAGCCCCCAAGCCAGGGCGCGGTCAATCTGCGCCGCTATCTCGCGGCCCACAGCGGCGGGCCGGGCCCCGGCCCAGACCGCTTCCACCGTGCGGTGCAGGTAGCCAGCTTCATCGGTCAGGCCGCCCGCGCCGCCGCTAAGGGGCGCCCAGCGCGCCGCCGTCCACTCGCTCGTCAGGGTCAGGTGAACCCCCAGGTCGGCGCCCGGCAACTCGTGCGCCAGCGCCAGCGCCGAGGGCGCCCAGGCGCACGGCAGCATCACGGACGCTGACCCTAGCGTGCCGGCCCGGAACAGATCGGCGCAGCCGTCCACGGTCGCCTGGCACATCCCCAGGTCGTCGGCGTGAAAGATGACCACGCGGTCGTCGGGCGCGTAGCCCAGCTTCAGTAACGCCGGATTGGGAGGCATGGCCAGAGAACCGTCCTTGAAGGCGAAGAGAGAGAGGCGGCGCGGAGGGCTGGCCCAGCATGGCACAGCGCGCCGCCGCAGGGCAAAAAAAGGCCCGCGCAGAACGCGCGGGGCCTGAGGTGAGGGGACGCCGGGGTCAGTCGTCCGCAGCCTGGTGGTCCTTGACCGGCACTTCGGGGTTGGTCACGAACTCGGTGGGGTCATACAGATCAAAGCCGATTTCCTTCTCGTAGTCCTGAATCTTGACGTGCAGGCGGCGCACATCGCCCTCGACCGCGCCGTAATCAAAGGTGTCCCAGATGGCGGTGGTCTTGAAGTTGCTGCCCTCGAAATCCGGCACCTCACGGGTCTTGCGAATGCCCTCTTCCAGGGCCTTGCGGCTCTCAATACCCATGTTGCGGAACGCCACCTGCACTACATCGCGCTGAAAGTCGCGCGGGCCGTAAATGCCGGCGCGGTACACCGTCTCGAAGAAGCCTTCCCAGTCCGGAATCAGCGTCGCAGCGGGCATAGAAAACTGGCTGATCACGTTCTTGATGGCGTTGAGGGTGCGCTCGGGGTAGTAGTAGAGGTACATCCGCACGCCTTCCAGAAAGAAGTTATAGTGCGCGGCCTCGTCCACAGCGATGGTCTGGGCGACCTTGGCCAGCACCGGGTCACTGAAGCCCTGAAGGTGCGGCTTGTCGCTCTTGCCCTGCGCAATTTTCATCATGTTCAGGTAGTTCAGCTGGGTGGCGCGCTCCTGAAACACGGTATACACAAGGTTGTGGATGGCGTCCGGGAAAGGCAGCTCCCAGGTCTGGGACTTCAGACGTTCCTTGTACTCGGCAATCCACTCGGGGCTGCGCTGGCCACTGAACAGCACGGCGTTTTCCCAGGCGTCGGCGTGCTTTTCTTCCTCGCTGCCCCAGCGGAGCTGAAAGTGGCTGCGGCCGTGGCTGCGCCGCACCAGATGCACAAGGTTACTGGTAAAGTCCGGCGCGTACTGCTCCACGGCAAAGAAGCCTTGCAGCACTGTTACCAGTTCGGACGGCAGGTCCTTATTCAGGGCGCGCCAGTCAAAGCTGCGGTCCGGGTTCCAGTTGCGGGTCTCTTGGCTGCGGGCGGTGTACCAGCGGTACAGGCCCAGAAAACCTCGTTCGATCAGGCGGTCTTTTTCGGCATTGCTCAGCAGCCCGGCGGGGGTGCGGGGGCGTTCCTGAAGCATGTTGGGGGGGGTCACATCGGCCACTTCGTTCCTCCTGCCCCGGACACCACCAGCACACGCCGGGGACGGTACTGACCCCAGAGTAGACGGAGAGACGCGGCGCAGCCGTGAAGCGGGACGCGGTTCAAGCTGAGCCAAACTGAAGCCTGCCCTCAGAACAGCGTCAGGTGGGCTGAGAGTAAGGAGAACCTGCTCTTAGAAAGAAGGAAGTGGTTCGGGCCACCAGAGACCCGGCTGCGGTCAAGCCGACCTGTCCCGGATGCCAGGCAGGCCCGTATCAGACACAACAGGCCACTGCCCTCAGCGCCCGGTAGACTGCCTTCCATGAGCCTTGTGGGACAGCCCGCCCCCGATTTCACCCTGCCTGCCTCAACGGGCGAGCAGATGACCCTCAGCAGTTACCGGGGCCAGCAGCATGTGGTGCTGGTGTTCTATCCGCTGGACTTCAGCCCAGTCTGCTCCATGCAGCTGCCTGAATACTCGGGCCGGCAGGACGACTTTGCCGATGCCGGCGCGGTGGTGCTGGGGGTCAACCGCGACTCGGTGCATGCCCACAAGGCCTGGGCCGCCGAATACGGGATTGAGGTGCCCCTGCTGGCGGATATGAAACTGGACGTGGCCCGGCAGTACGGCGTGGCCATTGACGAGCGCGGCATCAGTGGCCGGGCCGTCTTTCTGATCGATAAGGCCGGCGTGGTGCGGTATCAGCATGTCGAGGAAAGCACCGGCGCCTACACCGTGCGCCCCGAAGCGGTGCTGGCACAGCTGCGCGGGCTGTAAATGGCCCCGAGCGTCCTGAGTTTCATCAACCTTAAGGGCGGCGTGGCCAAAACCACCGCCACCGTGCAGCTGGCCGACACCCTAGCCTTCATGAAACAGAAGCGGGTGCTGGTGCTGGACCTGGACCCGCAGACGAACGCCACCCTGGCCCTGATCGGCGAGGAACGCTGGGCGCAGGCCGACGAGGCCGGGCAGACGCTAGCCCACCTATTTCTGGACCTGCTACACGGCACCCAGAGCTTTGATCCGGCGCGGGCCATCGTGCGCGGCGCGAGCAACCTCAACCGCGTGCCGCCCGAACTGATGGCGCAGCTGCCCCAGGGCACCCAGTACGGCCGGGTGGATATCCTGCCCAGTTCCATTCGCCTGATTGACGTGCAGGACCGCATGCAGGACATCGCCGCGCGCACCCACTACTCGGTCAACCCCATGGAAGCGGTCAAGAAGTACCTGGCGCCCCAGTTTGCCGGGTACGACTACGTGCTGATTGACTGCCCGCCCAACCTGGGTTTTGTCACGCAAAACGGGCTGGAGGTCAGCGACCACTACCTGATTCCCACCATCCCTGACCGACTGAGCACCTACGGGATTGGGCAGATTGCTGGCCGCATCGGCGAACTGCGCCGGGCGCGCGGCCTGCGCCTGACCTGCCTGGGCGTGCTGCTGACCAAGTTTCAGGGCAGCAGCACCCAGCACCGACAGGGCCTGAGCCGGCTGCCCGGCGACCTGGACCGCGCTTTTGCGGGCACGGGCGAGGCCACCCCGCCCATTCTGACCACCCGCCTGCCGCAGACCAACGCCGCCGCCGAGGCCATGACCCATGACCGCCCGGCCAGTACCTACCGCGACAAATACGGCAGCAACGTGGTGGCGGGGCAGGCCGCCTATAAATACGGCCTGGACCTGGCCGACGAACTGGAAGACCGCCTGCGCGGCCTCTCTGTACGCCGCCCAAGCGCCTTTGACACCTGGGTCAGCGCCATGACCCCGCCCGCTGCCGAGAAGGCTTAAAGCGCCAGCGGGTCCGCCAGCAGGGGGTCTTCGGTTTCAAAGGCCTCGGCGTAGCGCGCCCGCGCCAGCGTGCCCCAGTAGGTCAGGCGGGCGCGGCGGCGCTCCACGATTTCGGGCGTCACAGTCTCGGAGATGGCGGCGCCCGCAAATTGGCTCTGGTGGGCGAGCACGGCGGCGGCCCAGGTGTCCTGTACCGCCTCGACATCCACAAGCAGGGTGGGCCGAATATCGGCGTTGCCCTGGTACAACAGCACCCGTGAGACCCGGTGCGGCTCGCCGGTCAGGTCGGCCTTCTTCAGCTGGGCCAGGTGAACGGCGCGTTTGCTCAGGTGGTAGGTGCCGAAGTGGTCCGGGTGGCGGTCATGGTGGTGCGGCACGACCAGCACACGGGGCCGCACCGCGCGCAGGGTGGCGGCCAGGGCGTGCGCGGCCTCCAGCGTGTCGCGCAGTTCGCCGTCGGGCAGGCCCAGCTGGCCACGCCAGGCCAGTCCCATGATGTCGGCGGCGCGGGCGCATTCGGCCACCCGCACCTCGGGCGTGCCCTGGGTGCCCCGCTCGCCGCGTGACAGTTCCAGAATGCCCACGGCCCGCCCAGCCTGGGCCAGCCGAATCAGGGTGCCGCCCGCGCCGATCTCGGCGTCGTCGGGGTGGGGGGCCAGACACAGCCAGTCCAGGGGACGGACCTGCCCAAAAATGGTGTCAAAGGGGCGCGCTGGGCTGCTCACGGGCCACAGCATAGGCCGCCGCTCGCCTTGACACCCCCCGGCCCCCTTTCTATACTCTTTGAGCTTGCCTGCCGATGTAGCTCAGGGGTAGAGCAACTGATTCGTAATCAGTAGGTCGTCGGTTCGAATCCGACTCTCGGCTCCAAGACAAAGACTCCGCCCAGTGCGGAGTTTTTTTTGTTCTCGACCAACAAAAACAAACACCGCCCAGGGTGGGCGGCGTCTTTATGGGTCAGAGGAACCAGGATGACCAGTTCGCTGCTGCTCGCGCGTCCGTATTTTCGTAAATCCTAGAGGTGGACGCCTCCCTCAAGTGCATAGGTACATCGTGGTCTGCACAGCACGGCCGTTTCGGGCCAGAACAGCAAGGATAACAGGCCTTCCCCTACCTGTCAAGGACTGGGGCGCTCCTGCGCCTGAGCAGGCAAGCCAGAGAAGCCGAGATGGCCGCGCGTTTCGATCCAGTTCACGGCCAGGCCCGCCAGGATGGCCCAGAACGCCGCGCCGATCCCCAGAGGCGCGATGCCGCTCAGGGTCACCACCAGAATGACCGGCGCGGCCAGGCTCCCCGCCCGCGCCCCCTGGAAGGCCCCCTGCAAGCTGCTGCCCATCGCCGCCAGCAGGGCCAGGCCAGCCAGCGCCGCCAGCGCCTGCGGCGGCAAGATGCCCATCAGGTGCAGGAAGGTGCCCGCAAACAGGCCCACCAGAATGTTGAGGGCGCCGGCCCACACGGCGGCGGTGTAGCGCTTGCCCGCGTCCGGGTGCGCCTCGGGGCCACTGACGATATTGGCCAGCAGGGCGCCCAGCGTGAGGTTGTGGCAGCCAAATAAGGCCGCGCCGATGCTGGCGACGCCGCAGGCCCGCAGCACCGGCCCAGGCGCCGGCTCGTAGCCGTTGGCCTTCAGGACCCCAAACCCCGGTACAAACTGACCGGTAAACGCCAGCAGTGTCAGCGGCAGCGCCAGATTCAGGGTGGCGTGCAGACTGAACTGCGGCCACACGAACTCCGGGCGGGTCAGGGCCAGCGGCACCGGCGAGGGGTGCCACAGCCCCAGCGCGGCGCTGGCCAGCACCCCGGTCACAAGCACGCCCGCCACTGCCCAACGCGGCGCCAACTGCCGCAACACGAAGTACGCCGCTATCATGGCGCCCGCCAGCGCGGGGGTGTCGCCAAACGCCTGCAAGGCCCGGAAGCCAAACGGCAACAAAATAGCGGCGTTCAGCGCGGCGGCCAGCGGCGCCGGAATGGCCTGCAAGGCGCGGGTCAGGGGCGCAAAGGTCCCCAGCAGCAACACCAGAGCGCCCGACAGCAAGAAAGCCCCCACCGCCTCAGCGAAGGGAATGCCCGGCAGGGCCGTCACCAGAAAGGCGATGCCCGGCGTACTCCAGGTGGTCAGGATGGGCGTGTGAGTGCGCAGGCTCAGCACAATGCCCGTCAGGCCCGTGAAGACCGCGTGCGCCCACAGCCACGACATCGCCACGCCGTCGCTCAGACCCGCGGCCTGGGCCACCGCGTAAATCAAGACGTTGGGGCCAGCCCAGCCAATCACCACCGTCACCAGACCGGCCAGCACGGCGCTGGGGTGGGTGTCGCGCCAGAAGGCCGCCGGGCGAGTGGGCAGGATCGTCATGGCTTCCAGTGTGCCCCCGCATTGGCCTGGTGGGCAGGGGCAATGGCCTGAGAATTGGCCCGCTCACCTGAAGCCATTGGCCTGTAGGCTAGACACATGCCCAGCTCTGACCCCGCCGCCGACCTGCCCCGCTGGACCGCGCTGCTGGCCGGCTGGCGTGCTGGTGAGGGGCCGCTACCCGTTCGCCTGGCCGCGCAGATCCGCGCCGCAATTGAGCGGGGCGAACTCAGGCCTGGTGACCGCTTGCCTGCCGAGCGGCCCCTGGCGGCCCTTCTGGGGGTGAGCCGCGCCACCGTGGTCACGGCCCTAGATGACCTGACGGCCGGAGGCTGGCTGCGGCGCCGGGTGGGCAGCGGCACCCGCGTCTCGGCCACCGCGCCGCGCGCCGCCCCCGTGCTGACCCTGCGGACCCCGGTGGGCGGCGCCCAGCCGGCCGAACTGGATTTCACCATCGCCGTGCCCCTGCTGTCGGACGCCCAACGCGAGCAGCTGCGGGACGCCAGCGCCGACGCCTTCCGGGAGAGTGTCTATCACCCCCACGGCCTGCCCGACCTGCGCGCCCGCCTGGCCGAGCTGTACACCATAGAAGGGGGCCTGCCCACCACCCCAGAACAGGTCGTGGTGACCAGTGGCGCCCAGCAGGCCATCGCCCTGATTGCCGCCACGCTGCTGCGCCGGGGCGACGCGGCCCTGCTGGAAACCCCCACCTACTTTGGGGCCATTGACGTGTTCCGGGCGGCGGGCGCGGCGCTGGTGGGGGTGCCGGTGCTGGGCGGCGGCCTCAATCCTGACACGTTCATGGCCCTGGCGCGCGAGCATGGCCCCCGACTGGCCTTCCTAACCCCCACCTACCAGAACCCCACGGGCGGGGTCCTGCCGCTGCGCGCCCGCGAGCGCCTGGCCGCCTTCGTCCAGCAGGCGAAGCTGCCCACCATCGAGGACGACACCCTGCTGGACCTGGGCTTTAGCGGCGACCCGCCTCCGCCCCGTCTGGCCGCCCTCGCGCCGGCGGCGCCCATCATCACCGTTGGGTCTCTGTCCAAACTGTACTGGGCCGGGCTACGGGTGGGCTGGATGCGCCTGCCGCCCGGCCTGGCCGCGCCCCTGGGTCAGGCCAAAACTCTGGCTGATTTTGGCGGCAGCCTGCCCGCCCAGCACGCCGCCCTGCACCTGCTGCGTGACCCGGAGGCGCTGCGCCGCCAACGCCGCGAGGCCGTGACCCCCGCCCGCGACCTGCTGGCGACCCTGCTGCGCACCGAACTGCCCGACTGGGCCTTTGAGCTGCCCGGCGGCGGCCAATTTCTGTGGGTCACCCTGCCCACCCCTGACGCCAGCCGCTTTACCCACCACGCCGCCCGCCACGGCCTGCGCCTCTTCCCTGGCGCGGCCATGAGCGTGACGCCGCTGTCCGACCAGTACCTGCGCCTGCCGTTTACCCTGGACCCGGCCCGGCTGCCCGAGGCAGTGCGCCGCCTGCGGGACGCCTGGGTGTCGTTTCAGGGCCGGAGCGGCTCAGAGCGGCTGGCGTGAGGGGGCCGTAGGCAGTGGGTTGTGGGGAGTGGGAAAAGATGGGAGGGCAGGGTCAGTCAGCGGCCGACCTGGCCTGCCAGCCGCGTTTTTCCACCTGACACAGATCAGGCTGGGCGGCGAGCGTCAGCAGATAAGGCCCCAGCCTGAGCAGTTCAGTGTCGTCCTGGGCGCCGGTCCATGAGGTCACCTTGACCAGATGACCGTACCCGCAGGCGTAAGTGCTTGCCAGGTCATCCACCGCCAGGATGCGGGACCGGGGGTAGCGCGCCCGCAACCAGCCCGCGCGGAACTTCCGGGCTGGCTTACGTGGGTGCAGTTCGCCAGTTTCGCTGCGCCGCCACGCACAGCGGTCACGCGCCCACAGAAAGACCGCCTGCCCGCGCAGGTCAAAGCCTGTGGCCTGCTGCGCAGCGTCCAGCCCGCACAGCATCCAGTCCTCGCTGGCGGCTGTCCAGACGGCCAGATCGTAGCCCTGCGACACTGTCTGCAGAAACTGCCCCAGAAAGGGGCGCAGCCCGAAGCGCACGCCGCTGGGGGCCGTCTGGTCCGGAACGCCGTGCCACAGCGTTTCGTCCAGGTCAAGCACCAGCAGCGGGCGGGGCAGCGGGACCGTCATGGCGCAGCGGTCACGGATGGAACGGCACGCTTACGCCCCGTACTTGTTCAGTTTCAGCGCATTCGCCATCAGCAGCGGCATCACGTCGGTGCCGCGCCGCAGACCCAGGCTGCCCTTCTGCGCCCCGTCCTCGGTGTAGCGGGTGGCCACGTCCCTCCGCCCGTACTCGCTACGGATCAGCAGCGGCACCGGGTGCCAGGAGTGGGTCGCCAGTTTACTGGGCGTGCTGTGGTCACCCACAATGGCCAGCACATCCGGGTTTAGGGCCAGCAGCTGCGGCAGCAGGGCGTCGAACAGCTCAATCTTTTTGACTTTAGCGGCAAAATCGCCGTCCTCGCCAGTCGAGTCCGTTTTCTTGACGTGAAAATAGAAGAAGTCGTATTTGGCCCAGTTCTCGGTCAGGGCCTGCACCTTGCCGTCCAGGGCGTCCTCGTGGCCCTCGACGGTCAGCACGTCCATCCCCACCAGGCTGGCCAGCCCCTTGTACATGGGGTAGCTGGCGATGCAGGCCGCGCGCAGGCCATACGCCTCGGCAAAGGAGGGAAAACGCGGCACGTCGCTGTACCCCCGGAACAGGACCCCGTTCACCTGCGGTTCGGCGGCCAGGGTCGCCTCGGCGCGGGCCACGAAGGCGTTGACCAGGGCGGCGGTGCGCGCACTCGCCTCGTCGTGGGCCTGGGCGGTCATGGGCTGCACGCCGGTGGCCTGGGGGTCCACATCGCTGAGGTTGGCCCCCAGGGGCGCCCCGCCCGCTGCCCGGAACACCACGACAAACCGGTGTTCGCTCTCGGTGTAAATCTCAACTGGGGTGCCGTCCAGGCTGGGGAGAGCGGCGCGCAACTGGGCCACAATGTCGGCGTTCTTCTCATCGCTGGGGCGCCCGGCGCGGCGGTCCAGCACGATGCGGTTCTCGCCCAGGGTGGCGAAGTTGCCGCGCACCGCCACGTCGCCGGCTTCCAGCTTGACGCCAATCCCCACCGCGCTCAGGGCGCCGCGCCCCACCACGTAGCGCAGCGGGTCGTACCCGAAGAGGCTCAGGTGCCCCGGCCCGCTGCCCGGCGTGATGCCCGCCCCCACCAGCTCGATCTGGCCCAGTTGGCTGTGCGCGGCCAGCGCGTCCAGATTGGGCGTCTGGGCGGCGGCCAGTTCGCTGTCGCCATTCACAGTCATCGGCAGGCCGCCCACGCCGTCCAGCACCACCATCAGAATCTTGCTGTCGGTTTTCTTGGCCAGGTCGCGGATGGTGTCGAGTTGGTCATGCATGGGGGCAGTGTAACGCTGGCCTCAAACAGGGCGGTCAGGCGATATGGGCAGGCGCGGGCGACCAGAGGCGGGCGCGGCCATGACTGCTGGTCACGGGGGTCGGGCACGGTCAACCCGCGCTCTGTAGGAATAGCGACGATTCCGCAGAAGACCACCGCAGCCGCCAAAGAGTGGGCGAAACGGCGGTGCACCCTGTGCTCATGCTGCGCCACCGGTAAGACACCACTGTCCTTCCAGTTGCCCCGACCAGCAGAGCAGTCCCGCCTTACACCAGTTGCCCCTGCTCGTCCAGCGCCGGGTACGCCTCGCCGCGCTCGCGGTAACCGGGGGCCAGGTCGGGGTAAGCCCATTCAAACGCCCAGGCGCGCAGTTCCTCGTCTTTTAACTGCGGGGTGTCGTACAGGCCGGCGGCCAGGCGCTGGCGCTGCGCCTCAAACAGAATGGTGGCGGCGGCCACCGAGACATTCAGGCTCTGCACCATCCCGAACATGGGAATCACGATGTTGGCGTCGGCGGCCTCGGCCGCTTCATCGGACACGCCCCATTTCTCGGCGCCCAACAGCACGCAGGTGGGGCGGGTGTAGTCGGGTTCGCGGTAGTCCACGCTGCGCTGCGACAGGTGGGTGGCCAGCACGGCAAAGCCCTGGGCCTGCAAGGCGCGCACGGCGCTGACCGCGTCCTCGTGGCGCTGCACCGGCACCCACTTGTGGGCGCTGCCGCTGGTGGCTTCAAACGTGTGGCCGTCAAAGGCCGCCAGCCGCCCGCCGCGCGGCGGCACCGCGTGCGCCTGCAACACCCCCACCGCGTCACAGGTGCGCACGATGGCCGAGAGGTTGTGGGGCTTATTTACCTCGTCCATCAGCACAGTCAGGGTGGGCTGGCGCCTGCGGAGCACCCGCAGAATCTTGGCGTAACGCTCGGGGGTCATAACGCTCCAGGGTAGCGCAGGGCGCTCAGCCGGGGTACGGCGCGGCCAGGGACCCCATCAGAGGTGAGCGCACCTGCAACTTGCGGGCGGTCCAGCCGTCGTCAGGCACCCCAGCCCGCAACGCGGCGCAGGCGCCCGTCAGCAGATGCCCCCACCACAGCGGGGTCAGCAGGGCACGGTCTTCCCCGGACAGAGGCCGCACCTCGGCGTACCCGGCCACCACCCCGTCATGCACCCCGCGCCAGGCCAGCGCAAAGTCGGCCACAGGGTCGGCGGGGCGGGCCAGTTCGAAATCCAGCAGGCCCGTCAGCCTGCCCCGCTGCACCCGCAGGTTCCAGGGCGTGAAATCCCCGTGAATCAGATGCACAGGACGGTCCGCCGTGTCCAGGCCCGCCAGCGCGGCGCGGGCGCGCTCCAGATGCCAGCGGTAGAGGCGCACCTCGTCAGGGCGGGCGGCCTCGTGGGCGCTGAGCAGGGCGTCGGTGGCGGGGTCAGTGAGCACCTCCAGGTCTGGGCGCCAGCCGGGGCGGGCCGGCAGCGCGGCCAACGCCGCGTGAACCTCGGCCAGCCAGCGGCCCCGCGCCTCTGGGTTCTCGCGCGGGGCGGGGTCACCCGGCACCCAGACGTGCAGGCTCCACCACGCCCCTGCCCCGTACATGGGGGCATGCAGCGCCAAGGGCACCGCCCACCCCAGCCCGGCCACCTGCCGCAGCACCTTCAGTTCGTACCGGACCTCTGCTTCCGGGCCGTGCCAGCGGCGCAGAACAGCCCGCGCTCCAGCGGCACGGACCTGCCAGTGCAGATTCAGCCGCCCGCCCAGGTCAGCTTCTACGGTCAGGCCCCAGGCCCGCTGCACAGCGGCTGGCGGCCAGGTCACCCGGCTGCCTGAAACAGCGCGGCGCCGTCCTCGCGCCGGGTTTCGGTCAGGGTGCCCTTGGCCGCCAGATACTCGGCCAGCGCCGCCGTCTGGTCCAGCAGCAAGATGGCCTGGACCGGGCGCAGGTTGGGGTACAGGGCGCCCAGCAGGTCGTGAATGGTGAGGGGCGTGGTGGCGGCCGCCCGCACCGCCGCCCGTTTGTCTGTGTACCGCGCCCGCAGCGCCTGAATGCGCCCCCGCCAGTCCGGCATGGGGCCGCCGTGCCCCCCCAGAGCCACCGTCACGTCCCGCAGCGCCTCCACGCGGCCGAGCGAGGCCAGGTAATGCCGCAGCCCCGCGCCGGGCTGATAGCGCTCGGGCATCAATGGCGGCGAGTTGTGCGGCAGCAGGTGGTCAGCACTCAGGAGCAGGTCGTCCACCTGCAAGCACACCTGCGCGCCGTCGTGGCCCGGCGTGTGGACCACCCTGAACACCCCGTCCAGCAGGTCACCGTCTGCCAGAGGGGTCTGAACCGGCACCCCACGCGGCAGCATCAGGTTCTCGGCGCGGCGGCGCAGACGGGCGGCATACGCACTGTCCAGGGGAATCCCGGCCCACACCAGATGGCCCTCTACCCCCGCGCGCCAGGCTTCCTGACGGGTCTGCGGGTGTTCCAGCGTGGGCACCGCCCAGGCGTGGGCAGCGACTGGCGCCGGGGTCAGGTCGCGCACGGCCGGCAGCCCCGCCGCGTGGTCGGGGTGCGGGTGGGTAACCACCAGGCGGTCCAGGCGGGCCCATGACCAGGCCTCGCCATGTGCGGCGCGGACCTCCCCTAAAGCCGCGTGCAGGTCCGCCAGACTGTCCTCGTGGGCACTGCCCATATCCACCAGGGCCGTGTAGGTCGGCGCCTGCGGCGGTCCCTGCACCACCAGGAAGGCGTTTGCCGTGAAATGCGGAAAGGCCCGCAGCGGCAGCGTGTAGACCCGCGTGCCCCCAGCGGTCAGGTGGCGGGCCACAGCAGGCAGGGCGGTCATGGGCCGCACTCTAGCGGGCCCGGCCCACCCCCAAATGGGACCGCACCTGCCAGGCCGTGTCACTTGCTCCGGCAGCCCACGGCAAAGCCTGCCCCCCTCTCCGGGGCGGGGTGCTAGCGTCCCGGAATGCCTGCACCTTTACTGCTTGTGGTGACTGGGCTGCCCGCTGCGGGCAAGTCCACGCTGGGGGGGCAACTGGCCCGGACCCTTCGCCTGCCTTTCGTGACCAAGGACGATTACAAGGCCATCGTGCTGGCGCGGCAGCCGGACCTACCGCGCGACGTTGCGGGTCCCCTCAGTTTTGACCTGATGTGGCATGTGGCCGGCGTCACCCTGACCGCTGGCCTGGACACCCTGCTGGAAACACACTTTTATCACGGGCTCAGCGAAGCCTACATCCTAAAATTGGCACAGGCGCATGGGGCGAGGCTGGCCCAGGTGTTCTGTCACGCGCCGCTGGAGGTGCTGCAACAGCGCCACGACGCCCGGGTCGCTTCGGGGACGCGGCCCGGTATCGACCTACCTCTGAAGTACGCCCAGGCGCCGGCTTACTGGTGTCACGCGCCGCTGGACCTGGGGCCGGCACCCTGCCTGAGCCTGGAGACCTCGCAAGGCGACCCGCTGCCCAGTGCCCTGGCGTGGGTACAGGGGCTGCTTCAAGCGCAGCCGCAGGAAGGCTAAGCCGCGCCCCAGCCTGCCTCTGTCCCGGCCTTGCGACCTGCGCCACACCCAGCCTAACGCCCGTTAGGTACACTGGGCCCAGTTCACAATGGAGGTGGCCGCATGACCCAACCCCAGATTCCAAATGGCGAAACCCCCGAGCAGCACGCTGCTTTCGAGGCCCGCATCGCGCGCGGCGAGAAGATCGAGGCCGGCGACTGGATGCCCGCCGAGTACCGCCGGCAGCTGATCCGCATGATTTCCCAGCACGCCCACAGCGAAGTGGTGGGCATGCTGCCCGAGGGCGAGTGGATTTCCCGTGCCCCCAGCCTCAAGCGCAAGACCATCCTGATGGCCAAGGTGCAGGACGAGGCTGGCCACGGCCAGTACCTCTACCACGCCGCCGAAACGCTGGGCGCCACCCGCGAGGACATGCTTCAGGCGCTGCTCTCGGGCAAGGCCAAATACTCCAGCATCTTTAACTACCCCACCCACACCTGGGCGGACGTGGGCATGATCGGCTGGCTGGTGGACGGCGCCGCCATTAAAAACCAGACCATGCTGGCCGGCTGCTCTTACGGCCCCTACAGCCGCGCGATGGTGCGGATTTGCAGCGAGGAAACCTTTCACCACAAGCAGGGCAAGGAAATGATCGTGGCCTACGCCCAGGGCACGCCCGAGCAGCGCCAGATGGCGCAGGACGCCCTGAACCGCTGGTGGTGGCCCGCCATGATGATGCTGGGGCCGCACGACGCCGACAGCACGAACACGGGCGCGCTGGCCGGATGGGGCATCAAGCTGAAGACCAATGACGAGGTGCGCCAGGAGTTCATCAACGAGCATGTCCCCGAACTGCTGGAAGCCGGCCTGACCATTCCTGACCCCGATCTGCACCAGGACGCGGCGGGCAACTGGCGCCACGGCCCGATCAACTGGGCCGAGTTCTGGGCCGTCATCAAGGGCGAGCAGGGCCTGAACCGGGAACGTCTGGGCACGCGCCAGGCGGCCCACGATGAAGGCGCCTGGGTGCGCGAGGCGCTTCAGGCCTACACCGACCGCCAGCGGGCCGAAGCCGCCGACTGACGCTTCACAGAAAGGAGGTGGTGGGAAGCGGTGAGTGGGGTTGATCTTTTCCACTTCCCACTCACCACTTCCCACTTTCTCTATTCGGAGACACGATGACCCATCCCACCCTTCACCCCCCCACCGACACCCAGTGGCCCCGCTGGGAGGTGTTCAAGCAGGACGCGCCGGGCCGGCCCCATCAGGCGGTGGGCACCGTTCATGCCGGTGACCCCGACCACGCCCTACTGACCGCGCGCAGCGTCTTTGTGCGCCGCCCCGCCGCCGTCAGCCTGTGGTGCGTGCGGGAAGCAGACCTGCTGACCGCCACCCCCGAAGAACTGAGCACCCATCCGGGGCTGCTGGACACCCCCGGCGAGGCGAGCATCTATCAGCTGGCCATTAAGCGCACGCACAAGCGGTCCATGACCTTCGTGGACGTGGTGGGCACCGCCGAGGCCACTGGGCCGGGCGACGCGCTGCGGCAGGCCCAGGCCGCCCACCCGGACGCCCTGGCCTGGCTGGTGTTTCCTGATGCAGCGGCTGTCCGCACAGACGACGACCCCGGCACCGTGGACAGCTGGTTTGCGCCGGCCAAGGAAAAAACCTACAAGCAGCAGCAGTTTTACGGCGTGATCGGCCGCCACATTGGGGAACTGAAGCGCGCGGGCCTGATGCCCGGCCGCGCCCCGACCGAGGAGCAGCCATGACCGCCGCTACAGAGGCCACCCTGACCCCAGCCCAGACGGCCGGCCTGATTCGGCGGCTGACCGCCCTGGCCGACGACGAGATCGTCCTGGCGCACCGGGGCGGCGAGTGGACCGGGCACGCCCCCATTCTGGAAGAGGACATTGCCCTGGCCAACATGGCCCAGGACGAACTGGGCCACGCTGGGCTGTACCTGGGGCTGCGCGCCGAGCTGGACGGCAGTGACGCCGACCGCCTGGCCTTTTTCCGGGACGCCGACGGGTACACCTGCGCCCGGTTTGTTGAGCTGCCGCGCGGCGACTGGGCCCTGACGATGCTGCGCCACTTTCTCTATGACACCTTCGAGGCCCTGTGGCTGGAGGCCGCCACGCGCAGCACCTACGCGCCGCTGGCCGCCGTGGCCGCCAAAGCGGTGCGTGAGGAGAAATTTCATGTGCAGCACACGGCCCTGTGGGTTGAGCGCCTGGCCCTGGGGACGCCCGAAAGCCTGCGGCGACTTCAGGCGGCCCTGGCCGAACTGTGGCCGCATGTGGGCCAACTGTTTCAGCCGGTGGACGGCGAAGCCGAACTGACCCAGGCAGGCCTGCTGCCAGACCTGGGCGCGGTGCAGGCCCGCTGGCAGGACCTCGTGGCCCGGCACCTGCACGGCAAATGCGGCCTGACCCTACCAGCGCTGCCTGCCGAGCAGGCGCCGCGCACTGTGCATACCAGTCACCTGGCGCCCCTCCTGGCCGAGATGCAGGCGGTGGCCCGCCAGCACCCGGACGCGGAGGTCTGGTAACCTCATGGCCGCCTCCCCTACGCCCGGCGCGGTCTGGCAGGCCCTGAACGCCGTTCCAGACCCCGAAATTCCGGTGGTCAGTATCACGGACATGGGCATGGTCCGGGACGTAACGGTGGACGGCGGCGGGCGCGTGCAGGTCACCTTTACCCCCACGTTCAGCGGGTGCCCGGCGCTGCACGTCATTCGGGACAGCATTGAGCAGGCCGTCAAGGAGCTGGGCGTGGCCGAGGTTGAAGTCAAAAGTACCCTGACCCCGCCCTGGACCACCGACTGGATCAACGAAGACGCCCGCGAGCGGCTGCGCCAGTACGGCATCGCGCCGCCTGCCCCAGCCGGCGAAGGGCAGCTGATTCAGCTGGAAGCCGAGCCGACCCGCTGCCCCCGGTGCAGCAGCTTTGACGTGCGCATGACCGCCAGCTTTGGCCCGACGCTATGCAAGCGCATGTACGTCTGCGACAGCTGCAAAGAACCGTTTGAAGGCTTCAAGAGCGTGTGACGGCAAAAGTCGGCGGACTTCATGATTGTTGAAATTAAGGCAATTTACTTATCTGACTTTTCAGACTTCTACACTTTCGTTCCTGACGACCCTGAACACTTTGCCGTGGAGCTTCGTGCAATGGTTGGCCCAGTAGGTGAGGAGTGGTCGGAGTCTTTTCGCTTCACAGCTTGTTCCCCGGGGTGGATTAAAGAGCAAATCGAGATCGAAGGTTTCATGTGGAGATGTGACCTCCTAATAGTGAACGACTATAACCGGTTGGAAATAAAACGAATCGCTGATAAGGCCATCTCCCGATGCATGGCTCCAAGTTGGCAAGAGGTAGCAGCGCAAATTTCACGTCGGACAAATTGGGAATTCGATACATACACTTGAGAATCCCCAATAACAACCCCTTACTGTTGAGGTTTATTTTTCATGACCCAATCCACCCTTCCCGAACTTCTTCGCCCCGCCTCTTACGTTTATGGGACGTGGCACAGCAATCCCGACGGGCAAACCCTCGTGGACGCCGTGTATGGCCGCCCCGTCGCCGTCATTTCCTCGGAAGGCATTGACTTCGCCCAGGCGCTGGCCTACGGGCGGCAACAGGCATCGGCGCTGCGGCGCCTGACCTTTCACCAGCGGGCGCGCGCGCTGAAGGCCCTGGGCACCTACCTGATGGAGCGCAAGGAAGCCTATTACGAACTCAGCGCCCTGACCGGCGCGACCCGCCGCGACTCCTGGGTGGATATCGAGGGCGGCATTGGCACCCTGTTTTCCTACGCGTCCGTGGCACGGCGCGACCTGCCCGACGAGCGCTTCTGGCCCGACGGCAAGGTCGAGCGCCTGGGCCGGGAAGGCACCTTTGTGGGCCGCCACCTGCTCGTGCCGCGCGAGGGCGTGACCGTGCAGATCAACGCCTTTAACTTTCCGGTGTGGGGCATGCTGGAAAAGTTTGCGCCCAGCTTCATTGCCGGGATGCCCAGCCTGGTCAAGCCTGCGCCGCAAACGGCGTATGTCACCGAGCGCGTGGTGCGCGACATGCTGGCCTCGGGGCTGCTGCCCGAAGGGGCGCTGCAGCTCGTGACCGGCGACCCCGGCGACCTGCTGGACCATGTCGAGGAGCAGGATGTGGTGGCCTTTACCGGCTCGGCGGCCACGGCGGCCAAGCTGCGGGTTCACCCCAATGTGGTGGCGCGCAACGTGCCGTTTAACACCGAGGCCGACAGCCTGAACGCTTCGGTGCTCGGCCTGAGCGTCAAGCCTGAGGACCCCGAATTTGCACTGTTCGTACGTGAGGTCGCCCGCGAGATGACCGGCAAGGCAGGCCAGAAATGCACCGCCATTCGCCGGGCCATCGTGCCGGGTCATCTGGTGGAGGCCGTGACCGAGGGGCTGCGCCGCGAGCTGGCCAAAGTGACCCTGGGCGACCCCGCCCGCGACGACGTGCGCATGGGCGCCCTGGTCAGCGTGGAGCAGCGCGAGCGGGTGCGCGAGACCCTCGTCAGGTTGCAGCAGGAAGCCCGCATCGTCATCAGCGGCGAGGCCCAGCTGCTGGGGGGCGACCGCGAGAAGGGCGCCTTCCTGGACCCCACGGTGCTGCTGTGCGACTCGCCGCTGACCGCGAAAGGACCGCATGAACTTGAAGCCTTCGGGCCAGTGGCGACCCTGCTGCCCTACGAGTCGCTGGACGACGCTGTTCAGCTGGCCAAACTGGGGCGCGGCTCGCTGGCAGGCAGCATAGTCACGCACGACCGCGCCGAGGCCACCGAGCTGGTGCTGGGAATGGCCAGCACCCACGGCCGCCTGCTGGTCCTGAACCGCGAGAACGCCAAGGAGAACACTGGCCACGGCTCACCGTTGCCGCAGCTCAACCACGGCGGCCCCGGCCGGGCGGGCGGCGGCTCGGAACTGGGCGGGCTCTCGGCGGTGCGCCATCACATGAACCGGCTGGCGGTGCAGGCCGACCCCACCACCCTGGCGGCCATCACGCACGAATATGTGCCCGGCGCGCAGGTGCAGGAGGACGGCACCCACCCCTTCCGCAAGACCTTCGACGAGATTGAGGTGGGCGACAGCCTCCTGACCCACCGCCGCACCGTGACCGAGGCCGACATCGTGAACTTCGCCAATGTGTCGGGCGACCACTTTTACGCCCATGTGGACGAGATTGGCGCGCGCGAGGGCATCTTTGGCAAGCGGGTGGCGCACGGCTACTTCCTGCTGTCGGCCGCTGCCGGGCAGTTCGTGTGGCCCGCACCAGGGCCAGTGCTGGCGAACTACGGCCTGGAAGGGCTGCGGTTTATAGAGCCAGTGGGCATCGGCGACACCATCCGCACCCGCCTCACCTGCAAGCGCAAGATTCGCAAGGACCTGCGCCCAGATGAAACCCGCCCGACAGGCGTGGTGGAGTGGCGAGCGGAAATCACCAACCAGGATGGCGCGCTGGTCGCCACCTACGACATCCTGACGCTGGTGGAGCGCGCGCGCGACGAGTTTGATCCGCCTGCTGACACGCTAAGCGCCTGAATGCCCGAAGACGCGCGCGGCGAGTTGCAAGATGGCCGCTTTGATTTCCGGGCGCAGAAGGATGGCCGGGTGGTCGTGTCGTGGTACGGCCGCCCCGTCACCACCCTGGCTGGCCGGGACGCCGAGCGGTTTCTGGCGCGCGTGGCTGGGCTGGACGACCACGCCGCGCAACTGGTCATGGCCCGCGTGACTGGCAACTTCAAGCGCGGCAACGAGAGGGGCCGAGGCTGATACAGCTTCAGGTTTGACCCGATTGGAATGATTCGCAGAGCGGCGCAGCAGAGGAAAAAAGGGTCGGCTGTCCAGAAACTGGCCCTGCCAAGGGCCGAAGGCGGGGAAATTGCCGGATGCTCCGAAGCTGCCCGGAACCTGTTTTTTGCTGCTCGCTCAGCTCGGCTTTAACCGTTTTTGCAAGCAACTGAATCGGCAGCCGTCTCCGCCTGTTGTTCCCAGAGAAGTACCGTGCCCGGCCCAGCGGGTCTTCTACGCTCAGGCATGACCCTCATCACTGGACTAGACCATGTGCTGCTGGAAATGCCTGCGGGCGGCGAGCCGGCGGCGCGTGCGTTTTACAGCGGCCTGCTGGGCCTTCAGGAGGTGCCCAAACCTGTCGCCTTGCAGGCGCGGGGCGGCGTCTGGTTTGCCCTACCTGACGGGCGCCAGGTGCATCTGGGCGTGACACCGGACTTCGTGCCGCGTCTCAAGGGGCACCTGGCTTTGCGGTGCCGGAACCTGGCGGCCTTTGCCGCGCACTGCGCTGCCCAGGGCGTGCCCACCCGCGCCGATGCCGAAGGCGGCGTGCCGCGCGTGTTCCTCCACGACCCTTTTGGCAACCGGCTGGAAGTGCTTGAGGGCTGAGCGCAACTGTGTGCCACCTCTCCCCCGTTGGGGCACCGGCTGGTGGGCTAGACACCCCCTGGCCACGCCGTAGGATGAGCCATGATGGCCGCCCCCAGCCCGGTGCCGCCGCCTCTTCAGGGGCGCGTGGGCCGCGTCAAGGGCTGGGCGCTGCGCCTGATGTTCGTGGGCGGCGGCCTGGGCGCGCTGCTGACCCTGCTGCTGCCGACCCACCAGGCACCGGACCTGTGGGCAGGCCGGGTCCTGTTTCTGCTGACCGCCCTGTGTGGGCTTGGGGCGGCGGCACTGACCTGGCGACAGCCGGGTGTGCTGCGTAGCGAACGCTTTGACACCCTGTTCATGCTGCTGGGCAACTTCTGCACCCTGACCTCCGCGCTGGGCGAGACGCTGCTGTTCGGCAGCCACTTCGCCGCGCAGGTGGCGCTGTGGCCGATGGTCTTTGCCGCCGGCTTCCTGAGCCGCGCGCTGCTGCGCTGGCAGGTGGCCCTGAGCCTGCTGACGCTGGGCTTGCTGGCCAGCACGCGCCAGCTGCTGCTGCCGGGCGCCGAGCGCTGGTGGCTGGAAGCCGTCGTGCAGGCGGTGCCGGTGGTGGTCACGGGTCTGACCGTCAGTTTCTTTCGCCGCGCCGCCGAGGACGAGGCCCAGGAACTGCTGCACCTGGGCCGCACCGACCCCCTGACTGGCCTGCTGAACCGCCGGGCACTGCACGCCGAGTTCGAGGGCTCGCTGACGCGCGTGCCAGCCGGACACCGGGTTGCGGTCGTCATGCTGGACCTGGACCACTTCAAGGCCATCAACGACCGCCATGGGCACCGGGTCGGGGACGAGGTGCTGCGCTGCTTTGCCGGGGTGCTGCGGGCGCACGCCGACACCCACGACCTCCTGGTGCGGGTAGGCGGCGAGGAGTTCGTGTGGCTGACCGCCGGGCCGACACTCGAAGGCGTGCTGCACCGTGTGGAGCAGGCGCGCGCCGCCCACACTGCCCACCCCGATGGCCGCGCGGTCACCGTGAGCGCTGGTGTGGCCCACGGCGAGGTGGCCGAGGTGGAGGGCAGCCACCTGCAACTGCTGTTGGACCGGGCCGACGCAGCCCTGTACGCCGCCAAAGCGGCCGGCCGCAACGGCGTGCAGGTGCATGGTCTGGCCGCACCCTGAAGCCGTTTTTTAGTTGCTGTGACCGGACTGAAGGCTCTGCAGCCCAGCTCTATTCACGCGCTCGGTCGTCTTGATGACCCCTGCTCTTGGCCTGCCCGTGTCACCACTGCCGGGGAAACGGTGCGGTCAGCATTCATCTGAGATCCCCGACCGTCACCCGGCGGCGTGCCAGCCTCTCCTTTGACCGCAGCAGCACTTCACCGCCTGTACTGGCCAGCTCTGCGGCCAGCTCTCCCTTGAGAAAAGGCCGAACCAACACAGCCGCCTCTGGAAGACGGATAAAGTGTCGCGCATGGACTACCGCAACCTCGGCAAAAGTGGCCTGAAAGTCAGTGAAGTCGCCCTGGGCGGCTGGGAAACCTACGGCATCAACGAGGACGCCTCAAAGATGGTGCGTGAGATCGTCACGGCGGCCTACGAGGGCGGCGTCAATTTCTTTGACCAGGCCGATATTTACGCGCGTGGCCGCAGCGAGGAACTGATGGGCGCGGCGCTGCGCGAGTTTCCCCGGCACACCCTGGTGATCTCCAGCAAGGTGTTCTGGCCCATGAGTGACGATGTCAACGACCGTGGCCTGAGCCGCAAGCATGTGCTGCACAGCATTGACGGCACCCTGAAGCGCCTGGGCACCGATTACCTGGACATCTACTTTGCCCACCGCTATGACCCCGATGTCCCCATGGAAGAAATCGTGATGGCCTTTGACCAGGTCATTCGTGACGGCAAGGCGCTGTACTGGGGCACCTCCATGTGGCCGGCCGCGCGCATCGCCCAGGCCGTCGAATTTGCCCGCGCCAACGGCCTGCACGCCCCCGTGACCGAGCAGCCCGAATACTCGATGGTGCGCCGCGAACGGGTGGAAGGCGAGATTCTGCCCTACACCGAGGGCGCTGGGGTGGGCCTGGTCGTCTGGAGTCCTCTGGCAATGGGCCTGCTGACCGGCAAGTATGACGACGGCAAGCCTGAGGGCGCCCGCCTGACCGAGAAAGAAAACTGGGGCAAGAACTTCCTGACCGACGACAACATTCAGAAAGTGCGTGATCTTAGGCTCATCGCCGACGATCTGGGCATCACCCGCGCGCAGCTGGCCCTGGCCTGGATTCTGCGCCAGCCGGGCGTCAGCAGCGTAATTACCGGGGCCACCAAAACCAGCCAGATTCAGGACACGGTGAAGGCGGCCGGTGTGCGGCTGAGCAGTGATGTGCTGGAGCAGATTGAGACGATTCTGAAGCGCTAGACGGACAGGAAGTGGGGAGTAGGAAGTAGAGGAATCATTTCAGGGACGGTTCAACTCGGTGCCCTGGAGGTGGCTTTCCAAGCGCTGCCTTCTCCCTACCCCAGCCCCCGAGCCTTTCCCATTTCCTCCTGCCTACTCCCCACTTCCCTTACCCAGGCGGATGCACCTGGTTGCGCCCGGCCCGCTTGGCGCGGTACAGGTGGTCGTCAGCAGCATGCAGGGCGGCAGGCAGACGTTCGGGACGCTCGACGGCGTAGCCCACGCTGGCGGTCAGGTTCATGCTGGGCAGCAGCGCCGACCACTCGTGCGCCTCGACGGCCTGGCGGCAGGCTTCGGCCAGCGCCTGGGCCTGCCCCGGCGCGCGGATGGGCGCCACCAGCACAAACTCCTCGCCGCCGTAGCGGCCCACCAGGGTGCCGGGCCGGGCCTGGGCCGCCACCTGCGACAGCAGCCTGGCCACCACCTGCAGCACCCGGTCGCCGTGGGTGTGCGAGAAGCGGTCATTGACGCTCTTGAAATGGTCTATGTCCACGAACACGGCGGCCAGCAGCGACCAGCCGGCCAGGGCGCTGCCCTCTTCCTGACGGCGCAGCAGTTGCATGCCTTCTTCCAGGCCGCGCCGGTTCAGCACGCCGGTCAGGGCGTCTTGGCGGGCCAGCCGCTCGGCGCGGCGCAGGCGGTCCTGCCAGGAACTCGCGTCGGCGCGGGCCTGCCGCAGCTCCTGGTCCAGGTGCTGGTGGTGCAGCGCCGCCTCGCCCATGTGGTGCAGCGCCGCCTGGGCACTGTCCAGGGCTTCCCGCGCCGCGCCCAGGGCGGCGGCCAGCTGACCCTGGCGCTCATGCAGCGCACTGACCGACTGGAGGATCAATTGGGTGTCGAGGTGACGGCGCTGGGCGCGCACGATCTCCAGGGCGGCGCTGTACTCGGCCAGCGCGCCCGCAGGGTCACCCTGGGCGTCCAGCACCTCGGCCAGCGACAGGTGCGGCTCGGTGTAGAGGCGCTGCTGGGTGTGCTGGCTCAGGTCGGCGCTGCGGCAGGCGGCGGCCCGCGCGCCGTCCAGGTCACCTTGCAGGAGCAGCAAAGCCGAACGGTGGGCGGCGCACAGCAGTTCGGTGGTCAGGTTGGGCACAGCCCGCAGGGCCGCGTCGGCGGCGCGCAGCACCATCAGGCCCTGCGCAGCGGCCTGCTGCTGGGCCTCGGCGCGCCCCAGGGCCCGCGCCTGCCGCGCCAGCGTCACGTAGGCGTGGGCGCGGTTCTCGTGCAGGTAGGGCCAGAGGTCGTTTTGCAGGGGCGCGTCCTGCCGGTGAATGTGTTCCTCCAGCACGTTCAACTGGTGCAGCGCCCCCTTAGCGTCCCCCCGCAGGTTGGCCAGCCACGCCAGGTTAATCAGGGCGTTGCCGTAGTCCTGGGGACTGCCAGCACTTTGCGCTGCGTCCAAGGCGTCGTTCAGGTCCTGGGCGGCGCCGCTCCACTGCCCGCTGACAATCTGGGTCAGGGCGCGGTTGTTCAGCACCGCCGAACGCAGGTCCATCAGGCCGTGTTCCTCGGCTAGGGTCTGGGCGCGCGACACAACGTCATGGGCGCGCGCGGGCTGCCCCAGGCTGGCACTCACGTACCCCAGGCCCACCAGAGCCAGCACCGCCGCGCGCGGCGAGTCGGCGCGCAGGGCCTCGTCCAGCGCGGCCTCCCCCAGGGTCAGCGCACCGCTAGGGGTCGTGTCGCGCACGGCACGGGCCAGGGCCACTAGGGCCAGGGCACGGGCCTCGCCAGGGGGCGCCGCATGCAACTGCTCGGTCAGGTGAGCGGGCGTGTCAGGGGGCAGCACGTCCCACAGCGGCGTCTGTGCCTGGGCCGGCCTGGGCTGGGTCTTGGGGTCGCAGGCCGCCGGCATCCCTCCTATTCTCCACGCCCAGTCCAGCAGAACCCTGAAAAAGGTCTCAGTGTCTAGTGGGGGAACTGGGGGGGGTCGGGGCCAGCCAGCGGTCCCCTGCAAAAGGAGGACGCGGCCGGACTAGGCACACGCCTATGCTGACAAGAGTGAATGCCATCGAAACGCAGGACCTCCGCAAGGCCTACCGGGGCCGGGCGGTGGTGGACGGCCTGAATCTGACTGTGCCACAGGGCGAGGTCTTCGGGTTTCTGGGCCCCAACGGCGCCGGCAAAAGCACCACCGTCAAGATGTTGCTGGGCCTGGTGAAGCCTACGGGCGGCGCACTGCAGGTCCTGGGCGGGCGACCCCAGAGCCCCCAGATCCGCGCCCAGCTAGGCTTTTTGCCCGAGCAATTCCGATTTCAGACCTGGATGACGGGCGAGGAGTTTCTGCGGTTCCACGGCCGCCTGGCGGGCCTGAGGGCTGACGAACTGCGCCGCCGGGTGCCCGAGGTGCTGGAAACCGTGGGTCTGGGTGGGCGCGGCGGCGAGACCCTGGGCGGCTACAGCAAGGGCATGCTTCAGCGCGCCGGTCTGGCCGGGGCCATTCTGGCGCGGCCCCGGCTGGTCTTTCTGGACGAGCCCACCAGCGCCCTGGACCCCATTGGCCGGGTGGAGGTGCGCGAGATTATCGAGCGGCTGCGCGCCGACGGGGTGGCGGTTTTCCTGAATTCTCACCTGCTGGCCGAGGTGGAGCAGGTCTGTGACCGCGTGGCTTTTGTCAAGCGCGGCCGGGTGCTTCAGCAGGGCAGCATGCGCGACCTGATGGGCGGGGTACTGCCAGTCGATATCCGGGTGTCGCATCTGCCATCAGGGCTGCTGGACACCCTGCGGGGGCTGGGCGAGGTCCGGCACACCGACACGAACACGCCCGGCCGCGCCGACCTGGAACTGTGGCTGAGCGGCGAAGACGTTCTGCCTGCCGTGGCCGACGCCCTGCACGCGGCGGGCGCACGCCTGTATGCCCTCAGTCCTCGCCGTCCCGACCTGGAAACAATGTTTCTGGACCTCATTGAAGACACGCCCGAGCGCCGCCGCCGCGCCGCCCAGGAGGCCGCCCGTGCGTAATGTCCTGCTGATGGCCGAACTCTCGCTGCGCGAGGCCACCCGCAAGCGCCTGGTCAGCGTGCTGCTGCTCCTGAGCGCGGCCTTTCTGGGCTTCTTTCTCTACGGTGTGTACCGCCTGGACCTGACGCTGGACCAGCGCGCGTTGGACGCCGGCCTGGACGGGCGCAGCCTGACAGGGGCGTCCAATGCCCCCGTGATCTATGCCGCCCTGTTTGGCATGTACCTGGTGTACTTCCTGGGGTCTCTGATGGCTGTGCTGTCCACGGTGGGGGCCGTCAGCGGCGACATCGAAAGCGGCGTGATGCAGAGCGTCATTGCGCGGCCCGTCACCCGCGCGCAGCTGGTTGCCGGACGCTGGCTGGGGTTTGCCGCGGTCAATGTCGTGTATGTGGCCCTGCTGTCGGCCGGACTGCTAGGAGGCATCTACGCCATTACCGGCTACCTGCCAGACGGCGCCCTGCCGGCGGCGGCCCTGCTGCTGCTGGCGGTGGCCCTGCTGACCGCCCTGACGGTGCTGGGCAGCACCCTCTTTACCACCCTGGCCAACGGCATTGGCGTTTTTGTGCTGTACGGCGTGGGCTTTACCGGCGGGATTCTCAGCGCTATCGGTGGCCTGGCCGCCACCCCTACGCTGACCACTCTTGGCCGCGCTGCAAATACCTTGATGCCCACCAACGCCCTGTGGCTGGGCGCCAGCTATCACCTTCAGCCGCCTTTTTTGCGTCAGGTGGGCGAGATGACGCGCGGCGCCAACCCCTTTTTCAGTGCCGACCCGGTGGCGCCGGCGCTGGTGGGCTGGGCTGTGGTCCTGACTCTGCTGGCGGTGGCCGGCGCCATGTGGCGCTTCAGCCAGCGGGATTTGTAGGCGGCTGAGAGTAGAGATGGTCGTCTGTGGCATGTCCCGCCGGAGAGCGTCAGTCTGCCAAGTTCATGCCCTGCACCCTACTCGTGCCGCCTTCCAAGTCCTTTCCACTTCAGTCCCTGCTGGAGAGCGGCTAGAACCGTATTCCTCTGCATGCAAGGCAGGAGAAGAGATCCATCACTTTCACTTCAACCGCTAGCCCGTCGCCTCGACCTATTTCTCCCAAAGTTGCCCAGAGCTTTCCTCATTGGCTCTGGGCTGTGCTCCACACCACACGTCACAGCCCCGTGGTTGGCTGAGGCGTCCTCATCCGCCATTAATCACCTTAGCCAGCTGCCCTCCACTCTCGAACCACAGCGCACCTTCGGGCGTTACGGTCAGGGCGCGGGGCCCGGTCGGGGCCGCCGCCGGCACTGGCAAGAATGCTCCAGAGGACGCCCCGGCTGGCACACGCAGCAGGGTTGCGCGGCTCTGGTCAGCCACCCAGAGCGTGCCACTGGCCGTCACAGCCAGGGCGCTGGGCCGGGTGCCGGCTGGCAGGGTCAGGCTGCGCTGGGCGCCGCTGTGGGGCTCCAGATTCCACACAGCGCCGGTGCGGGTCTCGGTGAACCAGAGGGTGCCGTCAGGGGCCGCGTGCAGGGCTTCAGGCACACTGACATTGGCTGTCCCGACCGGGTAGGCGCGGGTCTGGCCAGTCACCGGCGAAAAGGCCACCACAGCCGGGGCCGTGCCGCGCCGGGTGTAATACAGCGTGCCGTCGGGGGCGCTGACCAGGGTCTCGGGCAGGCCGCCTTCGACCTCCTGCCGCCGCACGGCGCCGCTGACCGGGTCCAGGCTCAGCAGGGCAGCCTGCCCGTAAGCCGTGAACCACACCCGGCCGTCCGGCGCTGGCGTCAGATGGTTCAGGGTGTCGGTGGTGCCGGCCGCAAAGCGGGTAACCTGACCGTTCGCCTCCCGGCGCAGCAGGAAGCTGCCCGCACTGGTGACGCCACGCACCGCCACCCAGACCTCGGCGCCGCGCGTGGCATGGCTGGTAATGGCCTCGAAGCCCTGAAGCGCAAAGGGCAGCAGGGTGACCGTCTGGCCCGCCACCAGCCGCAGGCTATGCCGCCGCTCCTCCTCGGCGTTGGCCGGGGCGCGCAGCAACACGCCGCCCGGCGCCGCCACACCTGCCGCCGCCACGTAGGGCGCCGCGCCGCCCAGCGACTGAAGTTGAAGTTCGGCCAGCGGCACAGTCACCCGCGCCGCCGGGCTACCGCCGACGCTGACACTCAGGGTCACCAGACCAGCGCCGCGCCCTGTCACCGCCAGAGCGACCAGACTGTCGGGGCCATCGGCCACCGGAGGACCGGGCGTGACCGTGACGCCAGCCGGCGTGCTGTCGACCGTGACCCGCAGAGCCGCTGGCACCACGCGGCTGAGCCGCAGCCGGCCACTGGTGGGGACGTCCCCACTGACTGGCAATTGCTCGGTGAGGGCGGTGACATCCCCAGTGACGGGCTGGGCCGAACTGCCTGGTGCCGAGGAACCGCAGGCCACCAGCAGCACTGTCCCCAGCAGGAGGGCGGCAGACAGTGAGGTCAGGCGTCGCTTCATGCCTCCTATTTCACTCCGCCTGGGATGGCCGCCGTCTGACGCGGAGTTGACCCGGCGTTCATCGTCGGTCCTGTTCCGAGGCTCGCCTCTGTCAAAGTCTTACAACTGCACTGTGACAAGACAGGGGCGCCCGATACTCCGTGGGACCAGCGGCCCACCGTCATAAGGAAGAGAAAATAACGTTCTACACGCATATTTTAGCCACGAGAAGAAGACGGACGGTCATCACCCTTGCCTCTGCCAACGGCTGACCACTTCGCATTAAAAACAACCGCTGGGCGCAGGTTTTTCATCTTAATGCAATCTGAGTTTGGGGTGCCGTGACGCTTTCGTGAGAGGGCAGTGCGTAAGGTGAGCGCTATGGAACCGACCCTGTTGCTCTGCGCGCTGATTGCCCTCACCTCGGGCCTGCACTTTGGCCGCCGCTTCGCACAGGCGCACCGGGCCGGTGGCGCCTTCCTGCTGCCCGCCCTGGCGCACGGCGCGGTCTCCAGCGCTCTCATTCTGCTGGCGACCCTGCTGGACCCCACACCCAGCCGCTGGCTGTGGGCGGCTGTCGCGGCCGTCAGCCTGAGCGGCATGGCCATCGGCGCCCTGCGGCCCGAGCGCGCCCCAGCCCAGCCCAAGACCCTGACCCTGACCCCCTCGGCCAACGCCGAGGTGACGGCCCAGGCCCCCGCCGCCTGAAGCCCGTCAGTCCTGAGCGCGGCCCCACCATAGGGGCCGCGCTCCTGCTTTGGGTGGACGCGGCGGCAGGGCCTGAGAGCGTAAGCTGGGCACCAGAGGACGCATGCCATGAGTCAACCCCGCCGCACCCTGAACACCCTGATTCGCCTGGGCCGCGCCCTGCGCGAGCCTGACCCTCAGGACGACGCGCCGGCCAGCCCACTGCGCGCCGCGCGGCAGGCCGCTTCGGCCCTGGTCACGCCGGCAGTGCAGGGGGCGGCCGGACGCCTGAAAACGGGCGCGCGCGGCCTGCGTGATCAGGCCCAGGCCCGCGCCGACAGCCGGCTAGAGCAGCTGCTTGACGAGCGCCGCGCGGGCCAACCCGGTGACCCCGAAACCCTGGCCGCCCTGGCCGCGCGCCGCGCTGCCCGTGAAGCGCGCGCCGCCCAGCTCCGGGCCCGCGAAACCCTGCTGGGCCAGGCCCAGACCCCAGAGCAGCGCCAGGTGCTGCGCGCTGTGGTTGCCGTGACCCCCTGGGCAGGCGGCGAGGCTGGCACGCTGCGTTACACCGAACTGCTGGACCGCCTGGCCCCCGGCGGTGGCGCGGGACACGAAATGGCCGTTCACCGCGCCCTCTGGACGCTGGCTGAGCAGCACATTCTGGCGGTGTCGCCCCACGGTGAAGTCACCGCCGTCCGGCCTGGGCCACTCCTGGCCCTGCCTTCCAGTCAGCGCTGAAGCGCGGCCAACTCATGAATTCGTCTGTACCTGCCCGCCACGTCTCTGTCACGGGGGTGCGACACACTGAGGAATATGTCGAGAGCCTTTGTAAAAGAAGACGAGGGCGAGCGCTGGCAGGCGCCTCCGCCGCTGCGCGCCTACCGCATCCTGTGGCCTGGTGACCTGGGCCGCCCACCCGAAGTCGTGAAAGAAACTGATGACCTTCTGGACGCCCTGCGCTGGCTAAGGGGCCGGGACCGCTCGAACTTCGAACTGCGCGACGGGCAGGGTGTGCTGCTGGCGACAGCCAGCTGAGGAAGCGAGGGGCGGAAGACAGCAGACCGCCAGCGCGTGTACCCCTGGTCTCTGACTGTGCGCCATGTGCTGGCAATCGTCTCCTGTGCAATTGACGGTCAACAAGCGCCATCATTTGCTCCATTGATCGCAGAACCCAGAGTGACTGAGGGTTTCTCTCTCAATTACCTGAGCGCAAACGAGGGCAGTGTGCCCAAGAGACAGAAATGGAGTTGAGGGGAAGTGTTGGCTGAAGGGCGGCATTTGCCGCTGCCGTGAGGCTGCCCATTCGTCGCATGAGTTCCCTTACCGCGCCGCTTCGCAAGTTCGTTCACCCCAGCAGAGTTGAGGGCCATATCCCTTCAAGCTGTTGGGGCTTCTTATAACTTTCGAGCTGCTGGCGCCTGATGCCGTTCACGTCCCTTGACCAGAAGCGGCATCCGCAGGGCCTGACCGCTAGCCCTGAGGTTCCTCGGCCGTCCAATCGCCTTCGAGTGTGAAGCGCACCGTGCCCGCCAGGGTCTGCCCAGGCGCCAGGACGCGCAGGTCTACCCCGCCGACGCCACGTGCGGCCAGATTGAACGCGTCGGTGGCGTGCGACACCGGCTCTAGCGCCAGGCTGCCGTCGGGCGCTGTAAAGACGACCAGATGCGAGTACACGTTGTCGGCTGTCAGCACAATGGCCTGCTCCCCCCAGTCCAGGCGGGCGGTGCCGTCCCAGGCGGTATAGGCGGCGTCAATCTGACGCGGCCCCACCGCACGCGGCTGGCGGTAATCCTCGGCTGCCTGAAGCGGACGGGCGGCCCCCGTCGGCAGCAGATCGGCGCCGGTGTCGTAAATCAATTCGGCCCCCACTTCCAGGGTGGGGTCAGGCCCGCCCCCCACCTGCCGCGCAAAATACGGATGCAGGCCCAGCCCGGCGGGCATAGGTCGCGTGTCGGCGTTGGTCAGCGTCACTGTCGTGTCAAGGTGCAGCCCGTGCAGGCGGTACTCCACCGCCGCCGTAAAGGCCCAGGGCCAGTTCATATCGGCAAAGGTGCGGCTGTCGAAAGCGGCGCGTAGATGGGCCTCTGACTGCGTCTCCAGCTGCCACGGGCGGTTACGCACGTCGCCGTGCTGGGCCAGGCCGCCCCCTGTGTTGGGCTGTAGCACCACCTCCTCGCCCCCAAAGGGAAACCGGGCGCCACGAATGCGGTTGCTATAAGGCAGCAGGGTAAAACTGGCGCAGTTGCTGCTCTTGTGCACGTCGGCCAGCGCCACAGGCCGCAGCACAGGCCGCCCCGAGGTCGCCCGCAGATTCAGGACACTGGCGCCCAGCTCTGGCAGCACCTCCAGGGTCAGGGCCTCGCTGCGCAGTGTGACCACCGGGCCAGGGTCACTCATGGGCGGCCCCGCGTGATCTCGAAGAGCAGAATCCCTGCCGCCACCGAGGCATTCAGGCTCTGCACCTGCCCACGCACCGGAATACTGACCAGGGCGTCGCACTTTTCGCGCACGAGGCGCCGCATGCCCTCGCCCTCGGCGCCAATCACCAGCGCAACGGCGCCGCTGAAATCCAGCCGCCGCACGTCCTCAGCAGCCTCGCCAGCCGCGCCATACACCCAGACCCCTTCTTTTTTCAGGGCGTCCATCAAGCGTGGCAGGTTCTTGGTCTGGGCCACTGGCAGGTAAGAGGTGGCCCCGGCCGCCGTCTTGGCCACCACAGGCGACAGAGGCGCACTGCGGCGTTCTTCCACCACCACACCGTGGGCCCCCAGCACCTCGGCGCTGCGGATGATGGCGCCAAAGTTACGCGGGTCGGTGATACCGTCCAGCAGAACGATCAGCAGCGGTTCGCCACGCTTTTCAGCCAGGTCGAGAATATCGTCCACCTCAGCCCAGGCCAGTTCCTCGACTTCGGCCAGCACCCCCTGGTGGGCGGTGGTGCCGGCCAACTGATCCAGTTCTATGCGGGGAGCAAACCGCAGGCGCACGCCCGTCGCCTTGAGCTGCGCCACAAAAGCGTCCTCGACCCCACGCGCCACCAGGACCTCGCTGACGCGGCCCCCCTGTAACGCTTCCAGCACCGGATTCCGCCCGTACAGCAACATAGGGGGCAGTGTACCTGGGCTGGGAAGTGGGGAGTAGGTTGTGGGCAGTGAAAAAAGCAAAGGAGACCGGGTTGTTGCTCCGGCCTCCCTCTAACGAGAATCCATGTGGCTTACTCGGCTGCCGGCACCACGAAGGCGGCGCTGTCGTAATAGGTGCGGAAGGCCGTCACCTTGCCGTCCTGAAGGTCAATCAGGCTGACGCCCCGGTAGGCGATGTCACGCCCGCCCTTCAGCTGACCTGTGGCCTCCCACTCCATCAGGCCCAGGCCGCTGGCCTCCTGACTGCGTGAGAACTCGCTGTGAATCTGGTCAAAGTTGTCTAGGTACGTCTGCCAGAAGTCGCGGGCGCCGTCCAGCCCCTGCCAGCTGTGCGCGCTGAGATTGCGCAGCGTGACCCCCTCGGCATGTAAGGCCAGCAGATCGTCAAGCTGCCCGGACGCCTCGGCATTTTGCAGGGCGGCCATGAAGGCCTGGGTGGTGCCGCTGTCGTTTGCACTCGTCATGCGGCCCAGCACATCACCCGCAGCATAGCCAGAGGGTAGGCCCTGACACTCGTTGAAGAACGGGTAAAGGACCGGCCAGGACTGGGTGAGGACGGCAGGCAGCAAGAAGCCGCCTCAGTCAACTGATGAGACGGCCAGATCTTGACGCTTTAGCGCGGCAGGGCCGTGACGCCCATCAGCGCTTCGTCTATGGCGCGCGCCGCCTGGCGGCCCTCGCGGATGGCCCAGACGACCAGGCTCTGGCCCCGGCGCATGTCGCCGGCGGCATACACGCCCGGCACGTTGGTCGCGTAGCCGCTGGCTTCGTCGGTTCCAGCCTGAGCGTTGCCCCGCGCGTCCTTGTCCACGCCAAAGGCGTCCATGACGCTGCCCACTGGACTGACAAAGCCCATCGCCAGCAGCACGAGGTCGGCCTTGTGGACGGTCTCGCTGCCTTCGACCTCCTGCAACTGGCCCTCACGCAGCTCCAGGCGCACGGTTTTGACCCCTGTTACCTTACCGCCCTTGCCGATAAATTCCTTCGTGGCAATGGCAAATTCACGCACAGCGCCTTCCTCATGGCTGGTGCTGGTGCGCAGCTTTAGGGGCCAGTACGGCCAGACCAGTGGCTTGTTTTCCTGCTCGGGAGGCTGGGGCATGACTTCAAATTGGGTCACGCTGGCCGCGCCGTGGCGGTTGCTGGTGCCCACGCAGTCACTGCCGGTGTCGCCGCCGCCGATCACCACCACATGCTTGCCTTCAGCCCGCAGCTGCTTTTTCAGCTTGTCGCCTGCGGTGACACGGTTTTGCTGCGGCAGAAATTCCATCGCAAAGTGCACGCCGTCCAGTTCGCGCCCCGGAACCGGCAGGTCGCGCGGTTGCTCGGCGCCGCCGGCCAGCAGCACGGCGTCAAAGTCGGCGCGGAGCTCCTCGGGCGTCACCGTCTCCTTGCTCAGATTCGTCACGCGGCTGCCGTCGGGCCAGGCGCCTACCAGAACACCAGTGCGGAAGGTCACGCCTTCGGCCTGCAGCTGCTCCACGCGGCGGTCAATATGGTGCTTGTCCAGCTTGAAATCGGGAATCCCGTAGCGCAGCAGGCCACCTACACGGTCGTTTTTCTCGAACACCGTGACCGCGTGGCCGGCACGGGCCAGTTGCTGGGCAGCGGCCAGCCCTGCTGGCCCAGAACCAACCACGGCGACCTTCTTGCCCGTGGGTTGCGCGGGCAGCTGTGGTGCCACCCAACCCTCCTGCCAGCCCCGCTCGATGATCGCCAATTCGATGGATTTGATGCCCACCGCGTCGTCACTGATGTTCAGGGTGCAGGCGGCTTCACAGGGCGCAGGGCAGATGCGGCCCGTGAATTCCGGGAAGTTGTTCGTGGAGTGCAGGGTGTCCAGGGCGCTGCGCCAGTCGTCCTGATACACGAGGTTATTGAAGTCAGGAATGATGTTATTGACCGGGCATCCGCTGGTGCAAAACGGAATGCCGCAGTCCATACAGCGCGTGGCCTGCAAGCGGGCCTTGCCACTGTCCAGAGGCAGCAGAAACTCGTGATAGTGCCTCAGGCGGGCGTCCACCGGGGCGTACTGGTCTTTCACGCGCGGCTGCTCTAGAAATCCGGTGATTTTGCTCATGGAGTACTCCGTGGAATGCGGCGCGCGCCTGTCCCTAACGGCCTTTTGCCTTCAGCCAACTGCGTCATTTCGTCAGTGTGCCCTGACCGGCCACCTTCTGAGCGGGCTGGCCGGTCTGCAGAGAGGTGGTGTCGGCGGCCTGAACCGTGCCGTCTGTCAGCCGGCAGCGCTCCTGCAAGGCCCGCGCATATTCATGCGGCAGCACCTTCACGAACCGTTTGAGGGCTGCGTCCCAGTGGTCCAGCAGGTCGGAGGCGCGCTGAGAACCCGTCCACTTGTGGTGGCTTTCCAGCAGGGTGCGGAGGTGGGCTTCGTCGCTCTGACCGCCGTGCAGCGCCAGGGGCGTCTGGGCCAGCTGCTCGGCCTCGGGCAGAACCGGATGCAGGCCGACCATGCTGAGGTTGCAGCGCTGAGCGAACCGGCCGTCCACGTCGTACACGTAGGCCACGCCGCCGCTCATGCCCGCCGCGAAGTTGCGCCCCGTCTGGCCCAGCACGACCACCGTGCCGCCGGTCATGTACTCGCAGCCGTGGTCCCCGGTGCCTTCCACGACGGCAGAGGCTCCACTCAGGCGCACGCCGAAGCGCTCCCCCGCCACACCCCGGAAAAAGGCCTCGCCGCTGGTCGCGCCGTAGAGCACCGTGTTGCCCACGATGATGTTCTCCTCGGCCTTGCCCCGGAACTCGATGCTGGGCCGCACCACCACGCGCCCGCCCGACAGGCCCTTGCCGGTGTAATCGTTGGCGTCACCGATCAGGTACAGGGTCAGCCCCGGCGCCAGAAACGCGCCGAACGACTGGCCGCCCGTGCCTTCCATCTGCACGAACACGGTGTTGTCGGCCAGGCCCTCGGGGCGCACCCGCACCAGCTGACCCGACAGCATGGCCCCCACGCTGCGGTTGACGTTGCGCGCGTCTTGCAGAAAATGAACCTTCTCGCCGCGTTCAAAGGCTGGACGGCACTTTTCGATGAGGGTGAGGTCCAGGGCCCCTTCCAGCCCATGTTCCTGGGCGTGCAGATGGCGGGTGCCCACCTCTTCGGGCACCTCGGGGCGGTAGAACACGCGGCTGAAGTCCAGGCCCTGCGCCTTCCAGTGCTCAATGCCCCTCCGGGTGTCGAGCAGGTCGCTGCGACCAATCAGGTCGTCCACCTGACGGATGCCCAGACTGGCCATCAGCGCGCGCACTTCCTCGGCCACGAAGAAAAAGTAGTTGATGACATGCTCGGGCTTGCCGGTAAATTTGGCGCGCAGCACCGGGTCCTGGGTCGCCACGCCCACAGGACAGGTGTTCAGGTGGCACTTGCGCATCATGATGCAGCCCTGGGCGACCAGCGGAGCGGTGGCAAAGCCGAATTCATCGGCGCCCAGCAGGGCGGCCACCACCACGTCGCGGCCCGTCTTGAGCTGCCCGTCGGTCTGCACGCGCACCCGGTCGCGCAGGCGGTTGAGCACCAGCGTCTGCTGCGCCTCGGCCAGGCCGAGTTCCCAGGGGCTACCAGCGTGCTTGATGGAACTCCAGGGGCTGGCCCCAGTGCCGCCGTCGTGCCCGGCAATCACGATGTGGTCGGCCTTGCACTTCGCTACCCCCGCTGCCACCGTTCCCACTCCAATCTCCGACACCAGTTTCACCGAGATGTCGGCGCGCGGGTTGACATTCTTCAGGTCGTGGATAAGCTGCTTGAGGTCTTCAATGGAATAGATGTCGTGGTGAGGCGGCGGGGAAATCAGGCCCACGCCCGGCACACTGTGGCGCAGAAAGCCGATGTATTCGCTGACCTTGCCGCCGGGCAGCTGACCGCCTTCTCCGGGCTTGGCCCCCTGCGCCATCTTGATCTGAATCTGGTCGGCTGAAGCCAGGTAGGTCGTGGTCACGCCAAAGCGGCCCGACGCCACCTGCTTGATCTTGGAGCGCAGGCTGTCGCCGGCTTGCAGCGGGTAGTCCACAGCCACGCGACTGTCCCCGAGCAGGGAGGCCAGCGTGTGCCCCTCCTCCAGCGTTTCACCGCGCATCTCGCGCTCGTAGCGGGCCGGGTCCTCACCGCCCTCGCCCGTGTTGCTCTTGCCGCCGATGCGGTTCATGGCGACCGCCAGGGTGGTGTGGGCCTCGGTCGAAATAGACCCCAGACTCATGGCCCCGGTGGCAAAGCGCTTGACGATCTCGCTCGCGGGCTCTACTTCTTCCAGCGGTACGGGGGTGACGCCTTCGGTCTTGAATTCAAAGAGGCCGCGCAGGGTCATGTGCCGCCGGCTCTGGTCGTTGATCAGGCGGGCGTATTCCTCGTAGGTCCCCGCCGAGCCGCTGCGAACGGCGTGTTGCAGCTTCGCCACCGAATCCGGCGTCCACAGGTGATCTTCCCCGCGCACGCGCCAGGCATACTCACCGCCCGCGTCCAGGTGATGGGCCAGCGTGGGGTCGGCGCTGAAGGCGGCGCGGTGGTTGCGGGTCGCTTCCTCGGCCACCTCGAAAATGCCGATGCCGCCGACCTGGGTGGGCGTGCCGTAAAAATACTTGCCCACGAAGTCGGCCTTCAGCCCAATCGCTTCGAACAGCTGCGCGCCGCTATAGCTCATGTAGGTGCTGACGCCCATCTTCGACATGATCTTGCTCAGGCCCTTGCCAATCGCCTTGATGTAGTTGCGAATGGCCTTGTGGGCGTCCACCCCGGCCAGGCTGGGCATGCCGGGTACGTCGGTGTGCAGGTTGATCAGGGTTTCCAGGGCCAGGTACGGGTGAACGGCTTCGGCGCCGTAACCGGCCAGCGCGGCAAAATGATGCACCTCGCGGGCGTCGCCGGTTTCGACGACCAGGCCCGTAGTCATGCGCAGTCCGGCCTTGACGAGGTGGTGGTGTACGCTACTCAGCGCCAGCAGCGAGGGAATCGCCACGCGGTCGCGGTCCAGGCGGCGGTCGGTCACGATGATGATGTTGTGACCGTTCTCCAGTGCGTCCACCGCGCGGGCGTTGATGGTCGCCAGTTTGGCTTCTATGCCGCGCGGGCCCCAGTCGGCGGGGTAAGTGATGTCCAGTTCATACGCCTTGAACTTGCCGCGCGTGTGTTCACCGATGGTGCGCAGGCGGGCCATGTCGTCAAAATCCAGGATGGGCTGCTCGACTTCCAGGCGCAGCTGCGGGTTGACCGCATTCACGTCCAGCAGGTTCGGGCGCGGGCCCACGAACGACACCAGACTCATGACCACGGCCTCGCGGATAGGGTCAATCGGCGGGTTGGTCACCTGGGCGAATAGCTGCTTGAAATAGCTGTACAGCGGCTTGTTTTTGCCCGACAGCACGGCCAGCGGGCTGTCATTGCCCATAGATCCAATGCCTTCCTCGCCGCTGAGCGCCATCGGCCCCAGCAGGAACTTCAGGTCTTCCTGGGTGTAGCCAAACGCCTGCTGGCGGTCCAGCAGCGACTCGCGGAACTGACCCACGGTGCCGGTTTCCTCAGAGTCGTCCAGGCGAAAGCGGGTGTTTTCCACCCACTGCGCGTAGGGCCGCGCCGAGGCGAACTGCATCTTCAGTTCGTCGTCCTCAATAATTCGGCCCTGTTCCAGATCAATCAGGAACATGCGGCCCGGTTGCAGGCGCCACTTCTTGACAATCCGGCTTTCGGGGATGGGCAGCACCCCCGATTCGGACGCCAGAATCACGAGGTCGTCGCGCGTCTGCACGTAGCGCGCGGGGCGCAGGCCGTTGCGGTCCAGGGTGGCGCCGACCTGCCGTCCGTCCGTAAAGACCATCGCGGCGGGGCCGTCCCAGGGCTCCATCATGGACGCGTGGTACTCGTAAAAGGCGCGGCGGCGCGGGTCCAGGCCAGTGTTGCCTTCCCAGGCTTCGGGAATCATCATCATGGCCGCGTGCGCCATGGGGTAACCCGCCAGGGTCAGCAGCTCCAGCGCGTTGTCGAACGTGGCGGTGTCGGACTCGCCCTCAAAGGAAATCGGGTAGAGCTTTTTCAGGTCGTCGCCCAGCACGGGAGACACCATGATCCCTTCACGGGCCCGCATCCAGTTGAAGTTGCCCTTGACGGTGTTGATCTCGCCGTTGTGGGCCACCATGCGGTACGGGTGCGCCAGCGGCCATTCGGGAAAGGTGTTCGTCGAAAAGCGCTGATGCACCAGGGCCAGCGCCGAGGTCACGCGCTCGTCTTGCAGGTCCAGGTAGTATTCGCCCACCTGATTGGCCAGCAGCAGACCTTTGTAAATCACTGTGCGGCACGACATGGACGGCACGTAATATTCCGCGCCGTGGGTGAAATTCAGGGCACGAATGGCGTTCGATGCCCGGCGGCGAATCACATACAGCTTGCGCTCCAGAGCGTCGGGCACCAGAGTATCGGCGCCCGCACCAATGAACACCTGCCGGATGACGGGTTCTTTCTCGCGCACCGCAGGGCTCATGGGCATCTCGGCACTGACTGGCACGTCGCGCCAGCCCAGCACCAGCTGCCCTTCTGCGCGAATGGCGCGTTCCAATTCCTGCTCACAGGCCCGGCGCGAGGCGATTTCCTTGGGCAGAAAGATCATGCCCACGCCGTAGTCGCCGGGGCGCGGCAAGGTGACGCCCTGCTTGCTCAACTCGGCGCGGTACAACTCGTCGGGAATCTGAATCAGGATGCCGGCCCCGTCACCCATCAGGGGATCGGCGCCCACCGCGCCCCGGTGGTCCAGGTTTTCCAGAATCTTCAGGCCCTGGGCGATGATGCTGTGACTGCGCACGCCCTTGATGTGCGCCACCATGCCCACGCCACAGGCGTCGTGCTCCTGCGCGGCGTACAGGCCCTGGGCGCGCGCTTGCTGCAGCTCCTGTGGGCTCGGTGGGGTGTGCGGCACTGCCTCCGGCGTCACCCGGTTGTCTGTTCGGTTCATGTGGACACTCCCCTCTGGCGTAAAACGTGCCTGCAGGGTGCAGGCTGTTAGAATCACGATACAGACAGATGCATGTCTATGCAGGCCCGTTGTTTATAACGGGTCTAAAGGTGTGTTGCGTCCTTTTGTTGGCAAAGGGAAGGTGCGGCGACAGTCGGGATGACGCCCAGACAGAGCCGGGCTGCACTTGGCGCGAATGGCGAGACGCGAGCAACTGCGGTTGCCCCATATCCGTGAGCTGCTGGTGGAATGCACCGATAACGCTCTGGAACACGTCAAAGGATTGACGAGCAGCGAGGACGAGGCCAAGCGGAACAAGGGCACGCAACTTCTGGCGGTACTGTCGCCCTCTGCCGTGAAGGTGTACCCGCTTGGCGAGGACGAGGCCCGATTGGAAACACTGGAGGCTGCTGTGGCAGGCATGAAGCAGGACAAATCATGACCACGGCAGCGAAGCGCAGGAAATTGGAACAGGCAGAGGTAGCCTTGCACGCCCAATGGGTCGCCGCGTGGACAGACTGGGCTGGCAAAGCCCTGCGGGAATGGGCGAGGATTGACCCCGATTGGAAGCGCAAACACGACGCGCTTTTCCAACCGTTGTACGAAGAATGGGCCTCGGCAGTCCAGCGAGGAGAAGAGGCCAGCTTCCTTGCGATAGGGGCGTTACTTGCCAAATGGTGGGAAAGTGCGCCGGAATTGTGGGCGTGGCTATGGCGCGTAATGGGCTACTGGCTAGCCCAAGACCTTCGCTGCTGGCCTTCTGGACTGGAGAAACCGCCGAAAGTGCCGTCTGGGATGGTGGAAAGGCTTGCTGCGGAAGCGGAGAGCGGTGAGGACGTGGCCCTGCTCCTTACCACCGTAGTTATTCCGTAGCTGCCAAACAAAGAATCCGCCGTGTGGCGGATTCTCTTGGGGGAGATGAGGTGGTGTAGATAAATCAGAAAGCTAAATCCTTATGAAAAGCTTAAATATTGTGATCATTATGACTTTCGCTATGATTTACGAAACTGTCGTAAGCTGTCTTGAGTTCCTCATATGCCTCTGCCCCATTACCGAATTTGTCGAAGAAACACATAAAGATATGATCATCTCCACAGCTATATCTTGATCTAAGGAAGTCTTTGAAAGATTCCCATTCTCCAATCACCTCTCTTTCAGCAGTGGTTGTATGTCTTGCAGCGTATCCATTTAGAAACGAAAATATCTCATTAACAGTACCCTGCACCGTATACATCCTCGGCCTGCATATCAGATATCTTATGGATTCCATTTTATCTCCTATAGTTTTAATTTCAATATCTTATTAGGTGATATTGGCTTCCCATTGAGGCAGAAAGTTGTCTTTGCTCTTAATTCTGGTTTGTCCCAAATAGTTCTTAATTCCTAGCTAGTGAAACCAAGAGGAATCAGATTCTTAGACCCAAATAGAACAACTTCCTCGCCAGTTATCATCATCATATCCGTCAAATCAAAGTGGATGCGATCATTACCTTTCATGGCGTTAAGTAATTGTTCACCGAAATTTGCCGCTCGAGGGTCCAGACCTAAGTCCTCCCAATGCATACCATTAGGTATCTGCTTCTTAAAGGGGCCAACTCCTGTACTGCCACGAATTCTCCCGTTCAAACCTAGGAGAAGATCACCACAATCCGTGTTATGCACCAACCAACCGTCCTACCCCACATAGTACGTATGCGCCTCACTGACGGTGAGGTTGAACATCTCCTGCGTCTTCTGAACGTTGATGACGTTGGCGACCAACCCAATGGTGCCATCGGCCTGCTTGATCTGATCGCCAATCTTGAGGTGGCCTGCGCCGACCCATTGCTCACTGAGGTCCTCATACCCCTCCGGCTTAGGCCGGGGCTGGGTGTCCGAGCGCTCCGTGACGTAGAAGGGATGCTCTCTCTACCAAGGCTGCAAATCCACCACCGTCACTTCCGGCTCGCAGAGGTTACGAAATGGAATGCCGCTTAGGCCCAGCCCCCGGCTGACATAAGCGGGCGTGCCGTGTGCCCCTTCCACCCAGCCCATGGCGTACCGCTGCCCGTAGCGGCTGGGCACCATTGGCGCGCCGATGACGGGCAACCTTACCTGACCGCCGTGCGTGTGACCGCACAGGGTCAGCCCCACCTCCTGCGGCAACGCGGGGAGCAGGTCAGGATTGTGTGTCACCAGCAAGGTGGCCCGCTCCCCGGCGCCGGCCAGCGCCGTTCCCACATCCGGCTGACCGTGCCACAGGTCATCCACGCCGCCCACATATAGGTCATCCCTGAGGGGGCGGCCTGCATTGCGCAGGATGGTTACGCCCGCGTTGGCAAAGGCCGCTTCCAGAACCCCACGTTTGGCCGACCAGTCGGTGCGCGCTGGGCCATAGTGCCGGCCACCATATCGGCCAAAGCTGCCGTAATCGTGGTTGCCCCACACGCCGTAAACGCCCAGCGGCGCCCGCAGCCGGGCCAGTTCGGTCAGCAGCGCCTGCGGTTCCTCATCCAGCCGGCTGTCCAGCTGGTCACCGCCCAGCAGCACCAGGTCTGGTGTCTGGGCATTGGCCGCATCAACCCAGGCGCGCACGCTGCCCGCGCCGATATACAGGCCGTAGTGCAGGTCGGTCAGGAACACCACACGCAGGGGCGCCTTCAGGCCCGGCAGCGGGCGGGCGTGGCGGGTCACGCCGAAGCGGTAGGCCTGCGCCGTGCCCAGCCCGCCCGCCGCCAGCAGGCCCAGGCCGCCGCCGCCCAGGGCACGCAGCACCCGCCGCCTCGTCACCATTGCCATGCCCCGACCCTACGCCAGCGCCCCTGCCGGGGGCATCCGCCGAAAGAGGGGCGCGCTAGACTTGCCTCCATGTCTGTGCCCCTGCTGCTGGTCATTGATGTTCTGGATGAGGAGGCCGGTCTGGCGGATGTCGAAGACAGCCAGGGCCGCACCTATCAGCTGCCGGCCGAGTGGCTGCCCGGCGCCGCTGACGGCGCGGGCTACCAGGCCGAACTACGGGGCCAGACCCTGACGCTCTCCCCATTTGCCGACGCCGCGCGGCTGCTGCGCGAACGCAGCAAGCAGACCCTGCTGGACTTCAGTGACGCGCCCGGAGAAGACCGGTGAGCCGCCAGATTGTCGTCATTCCCGACCTGCACGGGCGCCCGGACCTGCTGCGCGCCGCGCTGGACCAGTTTCCCGACGCGCATTACGTGGGCCTGGGCGACGCCATTGACCGGGGACCGCGCAGCCTGGCCACCGTGGACAAGCTGCTGGAACTGCATCAGGCGGGGCGCGCGACCCTGCTGATGGGCAACCACGAGCGCATGATGCAAGAAGGCATCAAGTGGTACCGCCTGTACGAGGGCACGCACGATCTGGGCGATTACCGCAAGGCCATGGAGGGCTACCAGTGGTGGATGCGCGCGGGCGGCGCCACCGTGCGCGACGAACTGGGCGGCCTGACCCTGGAAAAGTTCCCGCCGCTGCTTGAGGCGTACCTGAAGGTGCTGCGGCGCGTGGTGTACGTCACGGCTGACGGCGAGATTCATGACGAGGTGCCGGCCGGGCAAAGCAGCGTGCTGATTGCCCACGCCGCCCCCCCCGTCAAGCACCCGCAGCACGACAGCCCGCTGTCGGCGGCGCTGTGGCTGCGGCCCTACGAAGGCCCGTTTCCCCTGCCGCAGGGCGTGACCTACTCGCTGCACGGCCACACGCCGGTGCCCACGCCGTGCCGCCTGAGCCGCCACCTGTACCTGGACCTGGGTGCCTACGAAACTGGGCGCCTGGCCGTGGCCGAGGTCAACGTGCATGGTCTGCCGCAGGTCACCGTGCTGTGCGGGCGCGGCGAGCCGCACCGGGGCCGGCGCTACGCCCAGTTTGGCGAGCCGATTCCCGTAACGCCCGTGGACCTGCCCGGCGCGCCCAGGCGGTAGGCTCCCCCGCTGTTTCTGGCTGGGGGCAGGGTGCATGATGGATCATGTCCTCCAGGCTGCCTCTGCGTTTTCCTACCCTGCCTGTGTCGGCCCACCGGCGTGTCCGGGTCCTCTCCAAGGTGACCCAGGCCCTGCTCTCCGCCGTGACCACCGAGGAGGTGGTCCGCGTGATGCTGCGTCAGGGCATGGCGGCCTTTGGGGCCGACAACGGCGCCGTGCTGCTGAAAAACGCAGAGGGCGGCCTGACGCTGGTGGGCGCCGCAGGCTATGAACCAGAGGTCGAGGCCCGCTACGCCACCATTGCCCCGGAGTCCCAGATGCCCGTCATGCGGGCCATGCGCGAAAACCGGGTGCTGTGGCTGGAAGATATGCCCGGCGCCACACAGACCAACCCTGAACTGGCCGTCTACGAACTCCTGATGGGGACGGCGTCGGGGGCAGCCCTGCCCCTCTGGGCCGGCGAGACGCGCGGGGCCATGGCCCTGACCTTCGTCCCGCCCCGTGAGTTTCCGCCGGACGACCGCGCGTTCATGACCACGCTGGCGCGGCAGTGCGCCCAGGCGCTGGACCGCGCCGGGCTGTATACCCGCGCGCGGCAGGACCAGGCCCACCTGCGCGCTCTTTGACGCCTCGCCGGTGGGGGCCGCCCTGGTCGAGCGCCAGACCGGTCTGGTGGTCAAGGTCAACGGCGCGCTGCTGGGGCTGCTCAACGCTTCCGCCGCCGAGGTGGTGGGCCGGCCCATCAGCGATCAGCGCGGCTGGCACGAGAACGGAAGCAGCCACAGCGGCGAATACGAGGTGACCCTGGACCTGCCGCAGGGCCCGCGCCGCCACCTGGCCGTGACGCGACAGGTGGTGGACACCGCCGGCACTCCCTGCGAGGTGCTGTTCGTCCGGGACCTGACCGAACTGCGCCTGAAAGAGGAACACGCCCGGACCCTGGACAGCCAGCTGTGGTATCAGGCCCACCACGATCCCCTGACCGGCCTGCCCAACCGCACCTCACTGCACGCGCGCCTGGACGAGTTGCTCCGTGAGTTGCCAGCCGATCCGGCGCCGGCAGACGCGGCCGCCCAGCCCAGCGTGTGCCTGGCGCAGCTGGATTTCACGGGACTGGAAGAGGTGGACAGCGCGCACGGCTACGCGGCGGGCGACCTGGCCCAGCAGGCGCTGGCCCGGCGGCTGCGCGATCACCTGCCTCCAGGGGGACTGGCTGCCCATACGAACGGCAGCCTCTTTGCCCTGACCTTTGCCTGTTCAGGCAGCGAGCAGGGCATGGCGACGCTGCGTCAGCTGGCTGAGCGCCTGGACGCCGAATTCACGGTGCAGGGCCACCTGGTCAGCCCACGGCTGCGTGCCGGAATCAGCTGGGCGCCGGCCCATGGCCAGACCGCCGACGCCCTGATTCGCACCAGCCTGAGCGCCCTGTCCTACGCGCGCGGGCGCAGCGGCGCCACCCTGGAGGCTTACCGCCCCGCCCTGGATGGACCAGGCCCGTGAACGCCTGACCCTGCAAACCGAACTGCGCGCCGCGCTGGGCACGCCGGGCGGGCTGGTAGTGGCCCTGCAGCCCATCGTGGACACGGCCGCCGGGTGCCTGGCCGCCGCCGAGGCCCCGGTGCGCTGGCCTCACCCGGCACGTGGCCTGCTGCCCCCCGGCGCCTTTTTGGACCTTGCCGAAGACGCCGGGCTGCTGCCCGAGCTGGGCGAGCAGGTCCTGCGGCTGGCGTGCCGGGCGGCGGCCCGCTGGACGGGGAGCGCCGCCCAGGCCCAGGTAAGCGTGAATGTGGCGGCGGCCCAGTTTGAAGCCGGTGACCTGGGGGCCCAGGTCTCAGCGGCCCTGAGTGAAGCTGGGCTCTCGCCCCGCCGCCTGAAGCTGGAACTCTCGGAGCGCTCGGTGCTGGCCGACATTCCGGCGGCCCGCGCGCAGTTGCAGCGCCTGCGGCAAATGGGCGTGGGGGTGGCTCTTGACGACTTTGGCACGGGCTACGCCAACCTGTCGGTGCTGACAGCCCTGCCGATTGATGACCTGAAGATAGACCGCTCGTTTATTACCGACCTGCTCAGCAGCCCCGCCGCCCGCACCCTGGTGGAAAGCGTGGTGGCGCTGGCCCGCCGCCTGGAGATCGGCGTGATTGTCGAAGGCGTCGAAACCGGGGCGCAGTGGCGCGCGCTGCAGCGTCTGGGCTGCACCCGCTTTCAGGGCTACCTGTTCGCCCGCCCGCTGCTCCCCACCGACTTTGAGGCATTTCTGGCGCGACCTGTGCCCCGCTCTGAATGAAAAGGGAGTTGTGAGGATGGTTGGAGACGAGGTAGCCCACAAAGGGAAGATAGGTCGCGCAACCAGACCAGTCGGGTAAGGCTCGGAACATCCCCGCTTACACAGGGAAAACATGCGGATGCTGAACGAGACTGGCTGGCTGAACGGAACATCCCCGCCTACACGGGGAAAACTTCAGGAACACCAGCGTCGTGTCAGCGATGACGGAACATCCCCGCCTACACGGGGAAAACGTCCACAGAGGGTTCCGATTCCAAAGCTTGTCCGGAACATCCCCGCCTACACGGGGAAAACTTCAGCCCGCGCTCAAGCGTGATCGACGACGGCGGAACATCCCCGCCTACACGGGGAAAACGTCGGGGGGCTGGACAGTGCCCTGATCAACGCCGGAACATCCCCGCCTACACGGGGAAAACAACTACACAGAGATATTCGACCTCTCAGACGGCGGAACATCCCCGCCTACACGGGGAAAACTGGCTGGTCGTTCACTCGGAAATCTGGCAGAACGGAACATCCCCGCCTACACGGGGAAAACCACATCTGTCAAACACGCGAACTCTAAAGGCTCGGAACATCCCCGCCTACACGGGGAAAACAATTTATGTTGGACTGGCCACTCGTTCCTGTGCGGAACATCCCCGCCTACACGGGGAAAACCTCCCGAAGATTGTTAACCGAGTCATAGACTCCGGAACATCCCCGCCTACACGGGGAAAACCTCAACGCGGCGGCCGCGACCTCTGTTTCCGCCGGAATATCCCCGCCTACACGGGGAAAACGAGCGCGCGGTCTCCCTGGGCCACCCCCGCGCCGGAACATCCCCGCCTACACGGGGAAAACGCAATGGCGTCATTCACGCGCACCGTGACCGTCGGAACATCCCCGCCTACACGGGGAAAACGTCACCTCCCGCTTCCGCTGCCGCGTAGAGGGCGGAACATCCCCGCCTACACGGGGAAAACACTATGGCGTCGGTGGCGCTGGACATCATCAGCGGAACGTCCCCGCCTACACGGGGAAAACAAGAAGGATGGCGAGTGCTAATGATGTGGCGACGGAACATCCCCGCCTACACAGGGAAAACTTCGGCCAGGCTGGGCAGCACCTGGAGGGGGGCGTATGGCGGAACATCCCCGCCTACACGGGGAAAACGGGAGCACCGGAGTAAGCCAAAGGCGTGATTTCGGAACATCCCCGCCTACACGGGGAAAACTTGCGTGAATTTCTCCGGGAGCGGCTGCCTAAAGGAACATCCCCGCCTACACGGGGAAAACAACTGCCGCAGGGCGTTGTTACTCGGCAGGGCCGGAACATCCCCGCCTACACGGGGAAAACCCCCAGAATTAAAAGCCCATTTTCTCAACTGGCGGAACATCCCCGCCTACACGGGGAAAACCCCGTGACGCCATCCGGCAGCATACCGAGCAGAGGAACATCCCCGCCTACACGGGGAAAACTCCCAGTAGCATCACAGGAATTTGCGAAATGCCGGAACATCCCCGCCTACACGGGGAAAACATGCCCGCGTGACACGCGCCCAGGAGCGTGTGAGGAACATCCCCGCCTACACGGGGAAAACTGAGGACACGTTCGGGGAAATCCGCATGTCCATGGAACATCCCCGCCTACACGGGGAAAACCCGCACTGAAGTTCAATAAATTGCCCAACATCAGGAACATCCCCGCCTACACGGGGAAAACGCCGGGGTCGAGGATGATGAGCAACGGTCGCGCGGAACATCCCCGCCTACACGGGGAAAACCCGTTTATTACGCAAACCCTGAAAGTCGCCAAAGGAACATCCCCGCCTACACGGGGAAAACAGTGCGAGTGGATTTTTTGTTTCCGCTTAAAACGGAACATCCCCGCCTACACGGGGAAAACTCTGTTGGCAAATTTCCCGGCCTGGGGATGGCCGGAACATCCCCGCCTACACGGGGAAAACTGGTCATCAATCTGCCGGTGGCCTCTGTCGAGAGGAACATCCCCGCCTACACGGGGAAAACGGCGTCAATGGGGTTGTACATGACCAAAGCGTCGGAACATCCCCGCCTACACGGGGAAAACCGAAGGAACCGAAGATGATTACCGAAAAGATTAGGAACATCCCCGCCTACACGGGGAAAACTGACACGGGTTTGGTTTCCCGCCTGACAGCCGCGGAACATCCCCGCCTACACGGGGAAAACGGTCTCTGGCCCCTGACTCTGTTCGTCCTGGTCGGAACATCCCCGCCTACACGGGGAAAACTGCAATTTGGTCATCTCTTCAGCCGCGCCCCACGGAACATCCCCGCCTACACGGGGAAAACGGGGCAGAGAACGACGCCGGTATCGAAAAATTCGGAACATCCCCGCCTACACGGGGAAAACTGGTCAACGGATGGCCGGATGCCCTGCGACAGCGGAACATCCCCGCCTACACGGGGAAAACACCATCTGGCCCGCTGACCGTTCGCGGCTTGACGGAACATCCCCGCCTACACGGGGAAAACCGCGCACGCAGGCCGAAACGCTGCTGCGGCAGCGGAACATCCCCGCCTACACGGGGAAAACGCCCCCACCCTCGCCTCTCGTTGGTTTACTGACGGAACATCCCCGCCTACACGGGGAAAACGCCCCATGACCAAACAGCGGCCCCGAATCCTCAGGAACATCCCCGCCTACACGGGGAAAACCCGAGAGCGTGTGGGAATTGTTCGGCAAGGATAGGAACATCCCCGCCTACACGGGGAAAACAGCGGCAGCAACATGCCCGCTGTCCGGCGATACGGAACATCCCCGCCTACACGGGGAAAACCTGAGGCCGTCCACAAAGACCAGCTCCCCAAACGGAACATCCCCGCCTACACGGGGAAAACCCCAGCGAGATAGAAGCACTCGGAAGTGCCGCCGGAACATCCCCGCCTACACGGGGAAAACCGTGGTCTGCGCGTGGTGGCCGAGCTGGAAACCGGAACATCCCCGCCTACACGGGGAAAACCAGGTCATGGCGCTGACCTTCCCGCAGCTGTACGGAACATCCCCGCCTACACGGGGAAAACGCTTCAACGAAGGCCAGATCCTCGGCCAGATACGGAACATCCCCGCCTACACGGGGAAAACGCCGACCTCGTCGCAGATGGTCAGAGCCTGATCGGAACATCCCCGCCTACACGGGGAAAACCTGTGCACCCTGTTCCCTGTTGCTGCCGTTCTCGGAACATCCCCGCCTACACGGGGAAAACTGGGGGTTTTCTGTGGACGCGATTGTCAATCTCGGAACATCCCCGCCTACACGGGGAAAACTACACCTCAAACTTTATCCCCTGCTCAATGGCCGGAACATCCCCGCCTACACGGGGAAAACCTCGGCAAGCGGTACGCAGAAGACATGGACTACGGAACATCCCCGCCTACACGGGGAAAACGTTCAGGGCGGCGACCAGCGCGTCTGCCGCCTCGGAACATCCCCGCCTACACGGGGAAAACGATGGTGCTGACATTGGGAAGGCGCTAGACCGCGGAACATCCCCGCCTACACGGGGAAAACCCTCATCCCGGATGGTGATGGTCCCTGTACCGCGGAACATCCCCGCCTACACGGGGAAAACCTGGGGAACGGCCAGGGGCGTGTTCAATAGAAAGGAACATCCCCGCCTACACGGGGAAAACTATGCGACTGGCAGAGCAGGTGCAGGTGGCGCCGGAACATCCCCGCCTACACGGGGAAAACAGGTTCAGCGTGACCGCGCCGGCTGCCATGTACGGAACATCCCCGCCTACACGGGGAAAACGAAACCTTTCCAGATGGTGTTTTTCTGAGTAACGGAACATCCCCGCCTACACGGGGAAAACGGCATGACAGCCACATGGTCCGAGCATCAGGACGGAACATCCCCGCCTACACGGGGAAAACAGCGTGCCCAGTGGAATACCGACGTTGAAATCAGGAACATCCCCGCCTACACGGGGAAAACGACGTTGGTGCTGGGACTGACCCGCACACTGTCGGAACATCCCCGCCTACACGGGGAAAACCCCGCCAGGTACTCAGTGCGGCTGGGCATCGGTGGAACATCCCCGCCTACACGGGGAAAACCTGGACCCGGCCACGCTGGAGGCCGCCCGCGCCGGAACATCCCCGCCTACACGGGGAAAACTGATATTCCCGCCCAAAGGCCGACAGGGGCAGCGGAACATCCCCGCCTACACGGGGAAAACAGACACGACGGACCCGCCGTGCTGGGGCAGTTAGGAACATCCCCGCCTACACGGGGAAAACCACCGCGCGCCCCTGCACAGCGCCCATGAGGGCGGAACATCCCCGCCTACACGGGGAAAACCTGCGCGGTGGCGGCCCTAGCCATTCGTACGCCGGAACATCCCCGCCTACACGGGGAAAACACATCGTATTTCGCTTCCAGCGCTGCAATGTGCGGAACATCCCCGCCTACACGGGGAAAACGTGCGGATACAGGACAACCGGCGCGCGGATAACGGAACATCCCCGCCTACACGGGGAAAACTCACACCGAGATCAAAGCAGCAGAAGACGGCACGGAACATCCCCGCCTACACGGGGAAAACGCTCGCGGCCGTGGTGATCGTGCCGCCCGCTGAGGAACATCCCCGCCTACACGGGGAAAACCTTACGGACGAGGACAGAGGTACGAGAACGAGCGGAACATCCCCGCCTACACGGGGAAAACAAGATATTTGACACGCTGTGCTCTTACATCCTCGGAACATCCCCGCCTACACGGGGAAAACGTGGTCGCTGAATGTCGTCAGATTGGTGTCGGCGGAACATCCCCGCCTACACGGGGAAAACCGTCTGGGCGGGCATTAAACCGCGACGTCCGCCGGAACATCCCCGCCTACACGGGGAAAACGTCCCAGTCGAGGGCGATGCGCGAGCGGGTGACGGAACATCCCCGCCTACACGGGGAAAACTGGTGTAGATCAGTTTAGTCATGTCAGTAGTCCGGAACATCCCCGCCTACACGGGGAAAACAACCACACGCTGGACCAGATTCTGGAGGACGTCGGAACATCCCCGCCTACACGGGGAAAACTACATCGGAACAATCTCGTTATCTGCCGCGTTCGGAACATCCCCGCCTACACGGGGAAAACCGCAGGCAGAGCGGGAGCAGCAGCTCCTGGGCCGGAACATCCCCGCCTACACGGGGAAAACCTGCACCCACTCATCGGGAACGAATCCCCGTTCGGAACATCCCCGCCTACACGGGGAAAACGTCCGCCATACGCTGCACAAAGCGTTCATTGGCGGAACATCCCCGCCTACACGGGGAAAACCCACCCCCACGAGGTGCCCCGGCGTCAAGAGCCGGAACATCCCCGCCTACACGGGGAAAACTTCTGGCAGGGCGTGACGATTATCGGCGGCACCGGAACATCCCCGCCTACACGGGGAAAACATTACGTTTGTAAGTGGGGTGCTGCCGAGGAGCGGAACATCCCCGCCTACACGGGGAAAACTGGCCGCAACGCCCTCCCCAAGCTCCTCCCTGCGGAACATCCCCGCCTACACGGGGAAAACATGTGTCAAGCGTTCTACTAGATAGCCTGACCCGGAACATCCCCGCCTACACGGGGAAAACAGCCCGATAACATTCCATATGGGCCATGCGAATGGAACATCCCCGCCTACACGGGGAAAACCGCTGCGCCGGGTTACCCGGCACCAGCACCGCCGGAACATCCCCGCCTACACGGGGAAAACGGGTGTGGCATCAGCAGGACGGCGACCTGGTGCGGAACATCCCCGCCTACACGGGGAAAACGAGCGAGAACGAGCGAGAAAACCAGAAAAATTCGGAACATCCCCGCCTACACGGGGAAAACAAAGCAGAGAAAGGCCTCTTACCAGCCGCAACCGGAACATCCCCGCCTACACGGGGAAAACACGAAAGGACACAATGCAGCATGGGCAGCACACGGAACATCCCCGCCTACACGGGGAAAACGCTGGTCAAGAGGAAGGCGAGTAATGGCCTGGCGGAACATCCCCGCCTACACGGGGAAAACGTTTTAAATCGTCGCCTGATGGCAAGTCATGCAGGAACATCCCCGCCTACACGGGGAAAACGCGGCGGCGGCCATCATTCTCCTACTAACGGCCGGAACATCCCCGCCTACACGGGGAAAACCTATTAACGAGATTGTAAATCTCGCTTCGGTTAGGAACATCCCCGCCTACACGGGGAAAACGGTCCTGCTCAGCATAGATGCGCCTCAGGATGCGGAACATCCCCGCCTACACGGGGAAAACTAGGATGGAAAGTCACTCAGGCAAAATGAAGACGGAACATCCCCGCCTACACGGGGAAAACGAACTCAAGCAGGCCCAGCAGTTTGTGCTGAACGGAACATCCCCGCCTACACGGGGAAAACTAGCGCCCCGTCACCCAGCAGGGCATGTGCCACGGAACATCCCCGCCTACACGGGGAAAACGGCGCCGGCCCGCATGGTGATGCTGCCGGTGACGGAACATCCCCGCCTACACGGGGAAAACGCCAACGCCAAGACGGGCGACTGGTGGAAGGACGGAACATCCCCGCCTACACGGGGAAAACGAAATCTCCTCAAGGCTGCGGAACTCCAGCAGCGGAACATCCCCGCCTACACGGGGAAAACCTGCGCCTGTTCACTCGGGTCAATGACCCCATCGGAACATCCCCGCCTACACGGGGAAAACCGCCTGCGTGATTTCCGTCAGCAGGCCCATGTCGGAACATCCCCGCCTACACGGGGAAAACCGCAGGTTGTGGATAAGGCAACCCGTCAAGTGAGGAACATCCCCGCCTACACGGGGAAAACGGCGGCAGCTTCCGCGCCCAGCAGTTCAACCAAGGAACATCCCCGCCTACACGGGGAAAACAGGGCACCAAAGCCTGCTGTGGGCGGGCGTGGAGGAACATCCCCGCCTACACGGGGAAAACGATCAGTTCAGTCGCCTGCGCCTCGGTCACTTCGGAACATCCCCGCCTACACGGGGAAAACCTAATCTCTCGTCTGACAGCGGCCTACCGCGCCGGAACATCCCCGCCTACACGGGGAAAACATGGCTTGATTGACTCCAGTGGTCACGACATTCGGAACATCCCCGCCTACACGGGGAAAACATCGCGGCTGAACATTTAGCTCCCTGCGGCGGCGGAACATCCCCGCCTACACGGGGAAAACCTGCGGAAGCACCAACACCAAAGAGGTTGAGACGGAACATCCCCGCCTACACGGGGAAAACGGTTTTTACTGGCGACTGCTACAGGGTATCTACGGAACATCCCCGCCTACACGGGGAAAACACCAAGGGCCAAGCCGTCCAGCGAGGCGAGGGCGGAACATCCCCGCCTACACGGGGAAAACGCCGTGGTGTTCCTGCTGCCCGTAGATACCGGCGGAACATCCCCGCCTACACGGGGAAAACTCTCGGGCTTTTGCGCGTTTGATGTTGCGATGCGGAACATCCCCGCCTACACGGGGAAAACCCGGAGATGTGGTTTACCCTCCCCTGCCCACCCGGAACATCCCCGCCTACACGGGGAAAACGTGTATGCCCGCACTGATTTGGGTCATCAGGGCGGAACATCCCCGCCTACACGGGGAAAACATTCCCGATCAGTTTCGGGCTCTCCACGTCCTCGGAACATCCCCGCCTACACGGGGAAAACTGTTTCAGCTGGTGGCCCCCAAGCCCCGTTGGAGGAACATCCCCGCCTACACGGGGAAAACACAGGGGAGGGAGAACGGGCGCGCGGGTTGTTCGGAACATCCCCGCCTACACGGGGAAAACTCAGGCTCATCCGATTCCAACAGGCCCGCCAGCGGAACATCCCCGCCTACACGGGGAAAACTCATCCTCGCCGTGGTAGGCGGGGTCATCGTGCGGAACATCCCCGCCTACACGGGGAAAACCGTCCCAGGTGGTGGGAGTGCCGTTCTCCTGTCGGAACATCCCCGCCTACACGGGGAAAACACCTTTCCTGTGCCGGCCGATACCCCCGAGACCGGAACATCCCCGCCTACACGGGGAAAACACCTGGGCCGTGAGTCTGTTGACCAGGGCGGACGGAACATCCCCGCCTACACGGGGAAAACTGTGTGCGGGCGCGGCGCAGCATGTCCAGGTGCGGAACATCCCCGCCTACACGGGGAAAACGCACCAGCGCTGTTGCCCGCACTGGTGAGCGCCGGAACATCCCCGCCTACACGGGGAAAACTCATCGGCAGCTGCCTGCTCAGCGCGGAAGTTCGGAACATCCCCGCCTACACGGGGAAAACCTCAGGGTTGCCACGTCGCCGGGGCCGATGGGCGGAACATCCCCGCCTACACGGGGAAAACCTCAGTGGATGCAGGACACAGGCCGCAAGCCCCGGAACATCCCCGCCTACACGGGGAAAACGCGGCCCGACGTGACGAAGGGGCGCAGCTTAGCGGAACATCCCCGCCTACACGGGGAAAACGCCCAGTCAGGCAGCTCTGGCGTGTGCAGCGGCGGAACATCCCCGCCTACACGGGGAAAACGCAATAGGGGTCAGCATCGCCACGCGCTCAGGCGGAACATCCCCGCCTACACGGGGAAAACTAGAGGCAGAGCCTCAGCTGTCAACCAAGGGCCGGAACATCCCCGCCTACACGGGGAAAACCGGCCAGTCGTAACCCATCCCCAGTGCGAACGCGGAACATCCCCGCCTACACGGGGAAAACTTGGCTGATCTATTTATCTACCACGCTGGGGAAGGAACATCCCCGCCTACACGGGGAAAACGATCAAGTTGTCAAAACGGGTATGGATGTTCGCGGAACATCCCCGCCTACACGGGGAAAACTATTAGCCTGACGCTGAACATCCCATTTCACACGGAACATCCCCGCCTACACGGGGAAAACACTTCGGAACATCGGCGTTCTCGCTCGAATCCTGGCCGCAGGTCTCTGCCACCAGGGTAGATACAGCTTACATTTTCATGCGCCCCGGCGTGCAGCCCTCCTCAGTGTAGGGCCCGATGTGTCGATAGAGCACAGCGTCACGTTTGGACGCCTACGCCCAGCAAGCTGAAGTCATCGCCAGAGAGGACTGCCTGCGGCCCTTCTCCCCTGATCAGGTGGCGGTTGGACCGTTTTCCGCCCGGCTCCCTAGAGCCCACCCGCGAGCGTACGGCGCGGCTGGTGCCTAGAAGCCTTTGTCATCCATGACCCCAGCCGGGGCCATGTCAGGGGTTGCTATGTCGAAATTCGCTTTCGCTGTCTGCTCTGTCCTCGCTGCGCTCTGTTTAGTCAGTGCCACGTTACCAACTACACCGGGAGTCTCCGGGCCAATGGTCGCCGGAGACGACACCAAGGGAGGCACGCCCGTCGGCTAAGCCAGCCTTTCCAAGAGGAAGCAGGGTGAGAGAAGACCTCACTCTGCTTCTGAGCGTTTTAAGCTGTCAATGTGCAGTCTTCTGCTTTGTCCTGGGCATCCTGGCGGCATTCGCTTCAGGTCCTCATCGCCAGCGGTCCTGAAGCCGGACTCGTCATGACCTTCAGGCAGGCCACCGAGGCCGTGCGGGGGCCAGCCGAGTACGCCGAACTCTTGACGCTCCTGCGGGAGGCCGGCGCTGTCTGGACGCTGGGGCCAGACGCCGTGCGCTGGGAGTGGCGCTGCGCCGCCAATCTACAGGACGGTAGCCGGCAGATAGAAGCGCTGGTGCAGGCCGCCGCCCAGACAGAGCCTCTTCAGCCGTTCATGCAGGCGTACCAGGCCTGGGCACTGGCCAAGCAGGAACGGTTTCAGGAGGCGCAGGCCCTGGCCGAGCAGGCCCTCAGCCAGGAAGCCCAGTTGTTGCCGGCCGAACGCCGCCTGGCTTACCGGACGCTGGCCCGCTCTCTGCTCATGCTGGGGGCCGACAGCAGCTGGGAGGAGGCCGCGAAGGAGGCCCTGCGCGACCTGAAGGGGATGAGCCGCGGCCTGACCCTACTGGACCTGGGCGCGGCGTTAAGTCACCAGGGGAAGGAAGCGCAGGCCATGGGCCTGTTCAGCGAGGCGCTGCCGCTGCTGAGCGGCCACCCGGCCTATCAGGCCTGGACGCTAAACAATATGGGGACGGTGTGCCTGCGCCTGGCCCAACTAGAAGAGGCCGAGACGTTTTACAGCCGTTCCAGTCGGCTGAACACGCCCCACGCCAGCCGGGCGCTCTCAGGGCTGGCGGCGGCGCGGCGGGCTTTTGGCGAGTGGCCGCGCGCCGCGTCGCTCTATGACCAGGCGGCGCGGCTGGCCCGGCGCACAGGCGACGAGGACGACCTGCGCCAAGCCCTGCGGGGGCTGGGCCACACCTGGAGGCTGGCGGGGCAGGTGACCCGCGCGCTGGAGCCTCTGCACGCCGCTGCGGTGGCAGTAGAGGCCGACCGGACCTCCGGTTATTCGTGGGTCCATGTTGACCTGGCGGCGGCCTATAGCAGCTGGCCACCGCACGGCGCAGAGCTGAACGAAACCGTCATCCGCGAGTTCTTATCGCGCACCGGCCCCCTGGGTACAGAAGACCAGGGCCGGGCCACGCTGGTCCAGGCCGAGGGTCTACGCCGAGCAGATCAGCCGGATGCGGCCCGCGATCTGCTGGGCACCCTGCACCAAGGTGGCCTGTGGATTCGGGAAGAGGCGCACGCCTTCCCAGAGTTGTTTGCCTTGCTGCCAGACGCAGAGCGCCCCCAGCCCCTACCCCGCTCGGCGCAGCTGAGGGTGAGCCTCCGGGTACTGGGGGTGCCCGAGGTGCAGGTAGGAGGCCGCGCCGTATCCTTGTCAGCGGCGCCCCTGCTGACGCTGTGCGCGCTGGTTGAGGCGCGCGGCTCGCTGACTGCCGAAGCCCTAGCCGAGGTGGTACGCGACCACATGCCGCGCAGTGCCCGTCAGGCGGGGCAGCGGGTCTCGGCGGCGGTGCGTCAGGTGCGGGCCGCGCTGGGTTGGGAGGGCAGCGTTATCAGCCGGGACCGCGCCTACCATCTGGACCAGAGCGTGCAGTGGACCTCTGACGTGCTGGACGCCCTTAGGAAGGGCCAGACGATAGAGGCCTACTGCACTGGCATTCACCTGCCCTGGGCGACTGAACGTGAACAGCATCTGCGTCAGGGCGACTCAGAAGACTGGCGGTAGGGTGACTTGTGCCTTCCTCAGCGACATGAGGGCGACAGCCGCCCAGTACGCTGCCCAGCATGGATGACCCTGACACCCCAGCCACGCCTCCCACCCCCCAGCGCGCCCGCCGGGAAGCCAAAACCTGGGACAAGGCCAAGCGGCTGGTCCGGCTTCAGGACCTGCTTAAAACCCGGCCGTACAGCACCGCCGAACTGGCCCGGAAGCTGGAGGTGGGGCCGCGCAGCATTCAGCGGGACATGGAAGTGCTGGGCACCATGGACGTAGGCCTGGAGAGGGACGAACGGGGCCACTACTTTATTCACCTGAAAGCAGACCTGCCGCGTCCCGCCGAAACCCTGGCGGCCTACGCGGCGCTGCGGCTGGCACACCATCACGCGCCCGCGCTGGCCAACCATTACCGACACGCCCTGGATTACCTGTCGCGCGCCCTGCCCGACCATATTCGCCACACCCTGAATGCCAGCGTGCGCGACACCGGGGCCGCGCAGTTTGCCGAGCGGCAGATGGAGCAGGTCGCCCTGGCCTGGGTGGACCGGCGCGTGCTGTCCTTTGACTATCAGCGGCCCAATGGCCTACTCGAACGCGGCAACGAGCTGTGCGTGTATTTCATTGAAATCAGCCGCACCAACCTGGCTCCCTACGTGATTGGCCTGGAGCGCCGCCACCGGAACAAGATTCGCACCTTCAAGCTCTCGCGGATGCAGAATCTGCAGCTGCTGCCCGGCAGCTACGACCCCGACCCGAAGTTTGACCCCAGAGACTTCCTGAGCGATGCCTGGGGCGTTATTGGCGGCGCGCAGACCATCAAGGTGCTGGTGCGCTTTGCCCCCGAAGCCGCCTACCGCGTCATAGAAGGCGGCTTTCCGAATGCCCGCGAGGTCAGGCGTGACCGTTTTGTGGACATGGAGTTCAGTGCGGGCACCGACAGCAAGGGCTTTCCTCTGGAACTCATGCCCTTTTTGCTGAGCTGGGGGCCACGCGCCGAAGTGCTGGGGCCGCCGCACGTCCGCGCCCACTGGCTGCAGGAGTTACGCGAAACGCTGCGGCGATACGACACACCAGGCCCCCAAGAGCCTGAGCTGTAACAAAGCGGACTGCGCCCAGAGGCTGTGGAACCCTTTCCTCGCGGGGCTGTGTCCTCCTCGCTTCAGACCAACGGTCCACGCCTACCTGTTCTACGGATTCCGTCTGTTTCGTTTACAAATCGGAACAGAACCGATTTGCAAACTCCACGCCCGGAACCCGTTTTGCTCCTCCTCGCTCCGCTCGGATTTCATCGTTTTGGCAAACGATTCAATCGGAGTCCGTATTACGCCTCAAACACCAGGCCCAATTCCCTGTCCAGCCGAATCCGCAGGCCGCCAACCTCGGCCTGACCATCCCTGAAAGCGACCGGCACCACATCCTGCAGGAGGGGATGCGCCTTCCAGCCTTTGCGGTCTGTCCCCAGAGCCTGACCTGTCTTTTCCCATTCGCGCGCCGCAAAACGCACGAGTTCCCAGCGCGACACGCTCAGGGACCGGCGATAGATCTTCAGGGCGTGGGCCTGGCCAGTTTTGTCCTTTTCCAGCTTCTGAAACTGGGTCCTCAGTGCTTCTGGCTTTTGCCCCTTTGCCGGCAGGGCGGTGGGCACCACCCACCAGGTGCCGTCTTTCTGCTCAACGGGAATAATCCGCACCCCCTGTTCCCCCAGGCGGGTGCGGGGAAAGTCAGCGGTCTCGGCGCCCACGGCAGCGCCGTCGTCATTCACGCTTTCGGTGTCCGGCTCGTCCTGGCGGTGCAGCGGGGTCTGCCAGAAGTCGTCAGGCCGGCCGATGTGGGCGAACATGCCACCCGCCGCCTGGTTGCCCCGCTGGGTGTGCAGGTCTGCGTCGGCGGCCGTCAGTTGGGCGCGCTGCTCGTCGGTCAGGCCGGCAGTCTCAAATTCAGCGCGGTAGACCGTCTGCACCAACTCGTCTAAGTCATCGGGCAGGGTCAGGCTCTGCCCAGGTCGGCGGGTCAGGGCCAGCCACGAACGGTACAGCAGGGCAGGTGCGTAGACCCGGCCCCAGAATTCCTGCTCCAGGCTGCGGTCGGGCCATTCGTTCAGGCCCGCCACATACAGCACGGCGTCCTCATGGCCATGCCGCCGGCCCTGGTTGTGGGCGTGGCGGTGCAGGCGCCCGGCACGTTGCAGCATCAGGTCCATGGGGGCCAGGTCCGTGATCATCACGTCCGCGTCGAAATCTAAACTCTGTTCAGCCACCTGCGTGGCAATCAGAATGAAGCGCTCTGGGCGCACGGACTCCGGCTCCTTGCCCAGGTAACGCAGCACGCGCCCTTCACGGCCCAGCCGCTCATCGGCGGGATAGCGGGCGTGGTACAGCAGCACGCTGACCTCCTGCGGCCCGCGCTGATAACTCTTGGCGCAGGTTCTGGCCGTGATGTTCTGGCGGGCCAGTTCGGCCATCACCGCCTGCTGCACCTGCTGGGCGCGGCCGACAGTGTTCACAATCACCGCGGCGCACCCGCCCCCGGCCGTCAGGTTGACCGCCTGCTGGGCGACCTCGTGGACGGCACTACCCAACGCCTGCACCTGAAGATGCTGCTGCTCGCGGCTGCGGTGCCCGGCTTCGTCTACCGCTGGAATATGGCGGACCTGCACCTTTCCAGCGGCTGGGGCCACCGTGAGGCGCGGATACGGCGCACTGGGGGCCTCCTCTGCCCCCCAGGCGCGCAGCAGGTGACGGCGGCTTTCGTCCGGTAGGGTGGCGCTCATGATGACCACGCTGGACCCCAGGGCGCGCAGCCACGCCACCAGCGCCGCAATCAGCTCAGAGGTATAGGTGTCGTAGGCGTGAACCTCATCCAGCACCACCACCCGGTTGCCCAGCCCCCACAGCCGCACGAACTGGTGCCCGACCCCAAGCACCCCCAGCAGCGCCTGGTCCACCGTGCCCACCCCATATTCGGACAGCAGGGCGCGTTTGCGCTGCGTGAACCATTCCTCGGCGCGCACGCTGGAGTCGCCAGCCCTGCGCCCGTCTTGCTCGGCGGGGTCATTCGCCGCATTGCGCGCGTGTTGCACAGCTGTTTGCGCCACGACAGCCTGAAAATCCTCGCTCAGAAGGGTGCCGCCGTGGGCCAGTTGCAGGTCGGGCGGCGTGGCCCGGCCCTGCGCCTGGAGAAAATCCCGAAACCGCCTGTACATGGCGTTTCCGGTGGCCTGGGTGGGCAGTGCCACATATAGGCCCCGGTGCCTAGCGGCCGCCTGCAGTTGAAGGTGGGCATAGAACGCCGCCTCGGTTTTCCCTTCGCCCATCGGGGCTTCTACCAACACCAGGGCGGGCCCATCCACCTCGGACAGTGCCTGCGCCAGCGCCGACTGCAGGGGCCGGGGCTGAAAATCGGCGCTCAAGTAGGCAAACGCCTCGGGAAGAGAGGGCAAGACTGCCCGTAGGGGCGCAAACACAGGCCAGTGAATCTGCGCCAGCGTGGCCCGCGCCCGCCCCCGCGCCCGCGCAAAATACCCCACTGGATCGTCATAGGCCGAGAAATCCGTTTGGGTCGGTAAGGGAAAGCTGCTGCCCAGCCAATCGGCAAAGCTGGTCAGGCCCGCCAGGCGCATAAAGGCGGCGGGCGAGAGTGAAGGGACAGAGGGAACAGCTTCCCAGGCGGCCCCGGTTCCCAGAGTCACCAGGCGGGCATGTTCCATTCTGACCTGCTCCCACCGCACGTCCCCTGTTTGCGACTCCGGCTGATTCAGCTCCCGCTTGTCAATGCGGAAGCCGTGGTGACAGCCCACCGCGTCTGCCACTGCACGGGCCACCGCGCCGGGCCAGCCCAGCCCCGTCAGGAAACCAGGCAGCAGCGCCTCGGTCACGACCCCGTGCGGCGTGAACGGCTCGCGCAGGTCTGGGGCAAAGAGGAGCGCCGGGTCCACGGCCTCCCGGCCCTCTGGCCACAACACCTGAAAGGCGGGGCTGACTTTCCCCAGGTCGTGCAGGGCAATCAGCGCGTACAGCCAGGGCAGGGCCTGGTCCTCTGGCAGGCCCAGGTCACGCCGGAACAGGTTGCGGGTGTGCGGCGGCTCCAGCTCCAGAATCTCGGCTGCGCAGGCGGCGACATCCAGCAGGTGATTCAGCACCGGCAGCTTGGCCCCCGCCGAGTCGTCAGCGTTCTTTTTTGGACTTTTCGACCAGAGGCTGCGCGCCGCCTGATGCACCGGACTGAGTGAAGTCATAGAAGTAGCGTAGCCCCCGAATGCGTCTATTCATGACGCGGCGAAAGTTGCGCTTTTTGTAGACAAATCTTAAAATCTTGACTACCCTATCTAGGGAGGTGAGGTTTCATTGGTCGGCTGAATGTCCCCTCGATTCGGGCGTTCAAGAGATTCCTGCGGCAACTCGGCTTCGAGCCCCAATCTGGTCTGGGCAAAGGTGACCACGAGGTCTGGGCACATCGGGAGGATAAAACCCGTTACCTGACCCTCGACCCTGGACAAGACCCACCCAAGAAAGGCACGTTCAAGCAGATGCTCCGCACCGCCTTTATCTCAGAAGACTTCTTTCGCTGAGGACCCAGCCAGAGGATTGGGCCACACATCAGGCCCTCTCCTCTGCACATCAGGCGAAAGAATCCTGTAGGCGGGGATGTTCCGGCAGACTGCCATGCGGTAGGGGACTGAACTCTCCCATAAAACCTCACCCTGTCCTGTTGAATCGGCCTTTCATCTAGGTAGGCCATAGATTGAAAACCTCTCTTAATGGGGGATTGAAATGATGTCCCAATATTTGTGCGTTGTCGAACGCGAAGAACACGAGGGGGGCCGCGTCAGTTATGGCGGCTACTGCCTCGACCTGAGCAGCAATGTCATCAGCAAACCCACCCGCGAGGACGTCGTTCAAAGCCTGCGAGAAGGCATGGCGCTCAGTCAGTTGTACTTGCAGGCAAACGGTCTGCCTGTGCCTGCAGCGACCAGCACCGAAGCAGATGTAGAGCGGGAGCAGGACGACGATGAACTGCTCTGGCTGACGCCCGCTGAAACCAACCCCATCAGTCTAGAAATTGGCCGCGCTTTGCAGGCCCGGCACTGGACGCAGTCAGAGTTGGCCCGCCGCATGGGTGTCCACCGCGCGCAGATTTCGCGTCTGACCGACCCGTTCTACTTCGGGCAAAACCTGGGCACCTTGCGCCGCGTGGCCGACGCTTTAGGCGCACGCCTAAATATCCAGCTTGAAGTGAGCTGATAGCATGGATGCTCCTCGCTCAGCGGGGATGACCCACATCGTAGGATTGGGTATGGCGTACCGCCAACGTTTTCCCCGTACAAGGCGGGGATGTTCAAAGACCTCAAGCATCGAAGGACTGGTTAAGGCGAAGCCGCCAACTAGCTCGCGCCTCAGACATTCATACATTATGCTAGCTGTAGCTGGGAGACCACTCCCCTCCGGGTGCCAGCCCGGAGAGGGCGGGAGGGTCTACTAGCAACCTCCGTAGATTGCTGTCATCAGTTTAGCGCCTGAACAGCGTCTCTTTGCTCCTCGCGCTCATAAATGTGGGAGGGTATATGAGCAACGACGATATTAGGCAGGCATTTGCAGCAGCTAGCAGACGTGCACGCCTGAGATGGCCAGCAGATTTAGACGAATTTATACGTTATTTCAGGCAAGAGTTGGAAATCGAGCTGGCCGAAGCATGGGGAAGGCAGAAAGGTTATTGCTAAGCCTTAGTGAGTCTGCCTGACTCCTATTTCTTGCTGGGTGTCATGGCTTTTATAAAGCTGTGACACTTAAGCGACACCCTCTTTGCACACTTCCCCTTGGAGGTGACCTTGGACAGTTTTCCGTTGTTAGACCGGGAATGGATTCCCACTGTGACGCTGGATGGTCAGAGGCGGCTGGTCTCTCTGCGCGAGTCGTTGCTGAACGCCGCGCTGTACCGCCGGATTGACGCTGGGCATCCGCTCCAGACGCCCGCGCTGTACCGCCTGCACCTGGCGATCTTGCACCGGGCGCTAAGAGGCCCCAAGGATGAGGGGCAAGCCGCCGACTGGTATCTGCAAGGGTTCCCCAGGGAACAGCTAGAGACTTACCTGGACGCGCACGCAGCGCGGTTTCATCTGTTTGGGCCGCAGCCTTTCATGCAGGTGGCGGGTCTGGACCCAGCGCACGAGGGGGAAAACTTCCGCAGCCACTGGGCCAGAATCAGCGGTGAGCAGGGCAGCGCCAACACCACTGCGCTGTTCAACGTGGAGGCCCGGCCCGGAGGCAGCCGTTCGGACGCCCTGACGCCTGAGGAAGCGGCCCTGCGCCTGGTCGAGCATCAGACCTTCGCGCTGGGAGGGTTGATTAAGCGTTTCACCACAGCCGCCCGCGCCGCGCCCATCGCCACGGCTGCCCTATTTCTAGCCGAGGGTAGCACCCTGCACCAGACACTGTGCTTAAACCTCGTGCCCTACCGTCAGGCCATGCAGGACCACGACCTGCCGTCCTGGGAGCGCCCACAGCAGACGGTGGCCGGTATCCGCGCGCTTTATGACCCGGAACGGCCAGTGGCTGCCAGAGGCTACGTCAGCCGCTACATGTGGCCCAGCCGCAGCGTCCTGCTGTTGCCCGAAGAGACCCCCGAGGGCCTGGTGGTGCGCACCATCGGCTTTGGAGCGGGTGAACCACTCGAAGGGCTGGGCGAGGGGGCCGGGGCCAACGTGGACCCAATGGTCACGCTGCGCACAGGTGAGCAGCCCTTTCCCTACAAACTGCGCCGCGACCGCCTGCTGTGGCGCGACCTGACGGCGCTGCTGCCCGACCCGGCACAGACGGTCAAAGAAACTAAAGGGAAGGCGAAGCCATTTCCTGGCCGCGCCCCCGAAACTCTGCTGCATGCAGGGGGCGTGATGCGCACGGTGGCCGAACGGGTCAGGGCTTCTGAGGCCACGCGGCCACCTCTCCCCTCTCAAACGGAGGCGGCCCCCGCCTGGGCAGAAGGCACCGCCGATGCCCGCGCCGCTCATCCTGTGATTCCCATGCTGGCCTTCGGACAATTGACGGACCAGGGCAAGGCGTTCGCTATGCGGCAAGAGTCGTATACACTGCCCGAAGCCTTCATTCAGAACCCGGAGAACTTCCGGAATCACATCGGAGACGCACTGGGCGACGCGACGGCCCTGGGCGACACGCTGCGACAGGCTGTGCGGCGCCTGGCCACTGCCCTGCTGGGACGCGGCGGCGAGCGCGAGCCGCACAAAGACGACGTGAGCAAACTTGCTTCTCAGATTCCCGCCGAACTGACGTACTGGGCCGGGTTGGAGGCACCGTTCCGCACCTACCTGCTGGCACTGGACAGCGACCCGGCCGCCGCCCGGCAGGGCTGGCACCACGCCCTGAGCCGCGCGGGCCGGGCCGCCTGGCGCACCGCCGAGGAAGCGGCGGGCCTGAACGCGGTGGGGCTACGGGCTGTGCAGGTAGCCGGGAGGCCGCTGTTTGCTGCCCTGGCTCAGTTCAAGACGGAGGACGCATGACACAGAGACCCACCGACGAACGCCCTGCACGGTTCGTGGCCGAACTGAACAGGCTGGAACGTGGCCCCCGGGCACAACTCCGGCGTGGCCTGGGCGGCGACGAGCGCAGCGTGTACTGGCTCGAAGGGATATACGCCCGCACCGGCTATGACAGGGCGCAGCCTTATGAGAGGGCGGCCCTGCAACTGCTGGCGGGCCTATACGCCCTGCAGCCCAAGACCGACGACGACAGCGACCTCACTGAGGACACGTCCCCAGAACCTCCAGAAAAAGCCGCCAAAGCCAACACCATTGGCCGACTGATGGGCCGCCTGTATCTGGCACAGGACGCGCGGCCCAGCACAGAAAAGCGCTTTCTGGCCCTGCTGGACACCGACCGCGACGGCCTGAACCACCAGTTGCGACAGGCGGTGATGCTGCTCAGTGCAGGCGACCTGACCCCCGACTGGGTGCGTCTGACCGGCGACCTGCTGCACTGGGGCGACAGTGTGCGCCGCCAGTGGGCACAGGACTTTTACCAGGAAACCGCGCCCAAGGCCCCGTCCCGCCAGGACACGGCCGACGACGACAGCACAGGCGACGAACCCTTGACCCGCACGATAGACACCGACGACACCGAGGAAGGTATCTGATGAAAGCACTTCTGGAGCTGCACTACCTGCAAAACTTCGCCCCTAGCAACCTCAACCGCGACGACACCGGCAGCCCCAAGGACGCTTTTTTTGGCGGATCGCGCCGCCTGCGCATCTCCTCGCAGTCGTTCAAGCGGGCCATGCGGCAGGATTTCGCCGCGCGCCAGATTCTGAGTACGGCCGAATTGGGCCAGCGCACCAAGCGGGCGCACGAGGCGATTGCTGGACTCTTAGAGGGGGAAGGCCGCACGCCCGAACAGCGGCTGGCGGCGGCTGAGCTGGCGCTGGGCGGCCTGGGCCTGCCCGTCAAGGACGGCAAGAACCAGTACCTGCTGTTTCTGGGCCGCGACGAATTGCAGCGGGTGGCTGACATCGTGAATGCCAACTGGGCCGAATTTCAGGCGGCGGCCCCGGAACCCGACAGCGGTGACGGCAAAAAGAAAAAAGCCAGCAAAAAGGCCGCCCTCAGCGGCGATCTGGGCAAACAGCTGGCCGGCGCCCTGAACGGCAGCAAGGCAGTGGACGTGGCCCTGTTTGGCCGGATGCTGGCCGACTTGCCTGACAAGAACGCCGACGCGGCGGCGCAGGTGGCTCACCCCATCAGCACCCACGCCCTGCGCGAGCGGCAGTATGACTTTTACACGGCCGTGGACGACCTGAAACCGCAGGACAACGCTGGGGCCGACATGCTGGGGACCGTCGAGTTTGCCAGCGCGACCGTTTACCGCTACGCCTGCCTTGACCTGGCCAAGCTGCTGGAGAACCTGCAGGGTGACCGCGACCTGCTGGCGCGTGGCCTGCGGGCCTTTCTCTATGCCAGCGTCTTTGCGGCCCCCACCGGCAAGCAGAACACCTTCGCCGCCCACAACCTGCCGGGCCTGATGGTGCAGGTCGTCCGGCGGGACACCTCCCCGCGTAACCTCGCCAACGCCTTTGAGCGGGGTGTGCAGGCCGAGCGCGGCGGCGGCTACCTGAAGCCCAGCACCGAGGCCCTGGCTGGAGAAATGCGCTGGCAGAACAGCGTGTTTGGGGACGCCGGCAGCGCCCGCCATATCGCCCGCGAGGGCACCGATGAGGTGTTTGGGCAGCCGATGGAGACCGTAGACGCCCTGATTGACGCGACGGTGGCGGAGGCCATGAGCGCCCTGGAGGCCTGAGCGTGGCGACCCTGCTGCTCCGGCTGGTGGGCCCCATGCAGACGTGGGGCACCCAGAGCAAATTTGATGACCGCGACACCGAAAGGGCCCCCAGCCGAAGCGGGGTGCTGGGGCTGTGCGCCGCCGCCCTGGGGATTGACCGCGCCGCGCCTGTTGATGACCTGGTGGCCCTGGGCTTTGGCGTGCGCGTTGACCGGCCCGGCGGGGTCGGGCGCGACTACCACACCGCGCAGCTGGTCCCCGGCCATCCCAAGACCAAGACCGATGTCACCACCCGCTTTTACCTGGCCGACGCCGCATTCTGGGCCGGCCTGGAAGGTGACCCTGACCTGCTGACCCGCCTGAACGCAGCGCTGAAAAATCCGCACTGGCCGCTCTCGCTGGGCCGCCGGGCGTTTCAGGCCAGCCTGCCCATCTTCACGGAACACGGGCCGCTGGACCTGCCTCTGTGGGAGGCCTTGAGTGAGGCGCCCAGCCTCCGCCGGCCCCCCGCCCAGCCCTGGGAGGACACAGACACCTCTCCCTACACGCTGGTCATGGACCGCGAGGCTGTGCCCGAGTCGCAGCGCGCCAAAGCGTCTCCCTCGCGCTGGCAGGACGTGCCAGCTGGACCGTTTGCCGGGCGGCGTTACGTGTCCCGCGACGTGCTGACGCTGACCGTTCCACTGGACGTGCCCCCCGACCCCTGGGTCAGCCGCGCTGCGCCGCAGGAGGTGGGCTGATGTACCTTTCTCACCTCTTTTTAAGTGAACGCCACCGCCAGGCGGCGGGCGACCTGCGCAGCGCCTATGGCCTGCACCAGACCCTGCGCTGGGGCTTTCCCGGTGCTGGTGAGGCTGGTGTGCCACTGCCGGGCGGCGAGCGCCTGCTGTGGCGCAAAGACACCTGGTCGGAAGATGGCCAGGAACAAGCGTTCATCGTCTGCCAGAGCGTCACCCACCCAGACTGGCAAGCGGTAGAGGACCGCTGGCCGGGGTACTTCCGGCGAGCCCCGGAGGTTAAAGTGCTGGACCTGGGGGGCCTGCGCACTGGCGACCAGCTGCGCTTTCGGCTGCGGGCCAACGTGACCGTCAGCCGTTTCCGCGACGGGCAGGACCGGGAACGCGACCCCCGCACCAAGCGGGAAGCCCTGCGCGGCGCGCGCGAACAGCTGGCGTGGCTGGACCGCCAGGGCGAACGCGGCGGCTTTCGCGTGCTGGGCGCCGACATTGCCCAGAGCGGCAACGTCCGCCTGTACAAGTCGGCCAACCCCAGGCCCCTGACCCTGTTTGCCGTGACCTTTGAAGGCGTGCTGCACGTGGAGGACACCGCACAGCTGGGGCAGACCGTCGGGCACGGTCTCGGCAAAGCAAAGGCGCTGGGCTTTGGGCTGCTGAGCCTGGCGCGGCGGTAAGCCGTGACCGGCGAAGGCAACGCCATCATCTGGAAACGGCAGAACCTGCGCGAGCTGCCCAAGTTCCGTGACGGCACCGGCTACCTGTACCTGGAACACACCCGGCTGGAGCAGGACGGCCGTAGCATCCAGGCGTTTCACCCTGACGGCATGGTGACCATTCCGGTTGCCAGCCTGGGGGTGCTGCTCCTGGGGCCGGGCAGCACCGTCAGCCACAGCGCCATGAAGGCCATGTCCGACACCGGCTGCTCGGTGCTGTGGGTGGGGGAACAGGGGGTGCGCCTGTACGCCAGCGGGGTGGGCGAGGCGCGCGGTTCGGTCCGGTTGCAGCGGCAAGCCCGGCTGTGGGCCCACCCCAAAAGTCACCTGCGCGTCGTGCGGCAGATGTATGCCATGCGCTTCCCGGAGGGGCTCCCCCAGGGCCTGACCCTGCAACAGATTCGGGGCCGTGAGGGCGCGCGGGTGCGGGACGCCTACGCCCGCTACAGCAGGGCGCACGGCGTCAAATGGACGGAGCGCAAATACAACCGGGCCAACTGGGACGACGCGACGCCGATCAACAAGGCCCTGAGCAGCGGCACGTCCTGCCTGTATGGGCTGGCCCACGCGGCCATCCTCAGCTGCGGGTACAGTCCGGGCCTGGGGTTTATTCACACGGGCAAGCAGCTGAGTTTCGTGTATGACGTGGCCGACCTGTACAAGCTGGAGGTGGTCTTGCCCACCGCCTTCCGCGAGGCGGCGCGCGGCCCAGACGAGCTTGACCGCCGGGTGCGCCAGGGCCTACGGGACCACATGACGAACCTGCGGCTCTTGGAGCGGATGGCCAACGACCTCCTGACCCTGCTGGACGACCACCACGAGGAGGACGGCGATGACGACGATGTGGGCGACTTGTGGGACCCCGACGGCGACGTGGCTGGCGGGGTGAATCATGCTGGTGATGACGCTTGAAAAGGTGCCCCCCAGCCTGCGCGGCGAGCTGACCCGCTGGCTGATAGAGGTGCAAACGGGCGTCTACGTGGGGCGGGTCAGCGCCACGGTGCGCGACCTGCTGTGGGACAAGGTGGTACAGCACGCCCGCGCGGGCCGCTGCACGCAGGTGTACCGCACCAACACCGAGCAGGGCTTTGCCATCCGCATGCACGGCGAGCAGCACCGCACGCTGCTGGACCTAGAAGGTTACGCGCTGGTGGCTGTGCGCGACGCCCGCCACGCAGAATTGATGCGGGACTATCAACCTCCCGAGGAACTTGAAACTTTGTGACTTGAAAAGCACGAGGTGTAAGGCCCTTGGTAGTGGTGAGGGGCGGCCGGTACCGTTATCCCAAAGTGTTTTCCCCGTGTGGGCGGGGATGTTCCGGAGGCAGCCAGGACAGGCGCACCAGGGCGGAGGTTTTCCCCGTGTGGGCGGGGATGTTCCATCTTCGTTCAAGACGCGTTCCGTGTAGGCCAGGTTTTCCCCGTGTGGGCGGGGATGTTCCGCCATCGCTGGATTTGCCACCCTGACCACCAGCGTTTTCCCCGTGTGGGCGGGGATGTTCCGTGAAGGACGCGGCCCAGCAGAACCCAGCCGCGGTTTTCCCCGTGTGGGCGGGGATGTTCCGCGCGTGCGGCGGATTCTGCGTCGTACACGCTAGTTTTCCCCGTGTGGGCGGGGATGTTCCGCTGGGGAACGTCTCGCGGTACAGCTTGCGCTCGTTTTCCCCGTGTGGGCGGGGATGTTCCGACCGTTCCGGGTGGCTATTACGCCACCCAATTGTTTTCCCCGTGTGGGCGGGGATGTTCCGGCCAGCCAGAAAGAGAAGCGGGATCCGAAGGAGTTTTCCCCGTGTGGGCGGGGATGTTCCTACATCATCACTACTTCCATGTCCCAGCAAAACGTTTTCCCCGTGTGGGCGGGGATGTTCCGCTGTGAATTTATAACCATTTTCAGCTAAAAATGTTTTCCCCGTGTGGGCGGGGATGTTCCGATTCCCGCGCTGTGGACGCACAGTTGCGGGGTGTTTTCCCCGTGTGGGCGGGGATGTTCCGTCAAGACCGAGCAGCTGCCTGTGCAGGTCGGTGTTTTCCCCGTGTGGGCGGGGATGTTCCGCAGTTGGGTGGACCCGGCAGTGGCTGGTGCTGGTTTTCCCCGTGTGGGCGGGGATGTTCCGCGTTTGCGAAGTTCAGTTCGGGCGACATCCTGGTTTTCCCCGTGTGGGCGGGGATGTTCCGTGGTATGAGCGCCTGGGCTGGGCGCTGTTCGGGTTTTCCCCGTGTGGGCGGGGATGTTCCGAGGACATCGACCCGGAAGTGATGCAGGAAATCGTTTTCCCCGTGTGGGCGGGGATGTTCCGGTCATGACGCCACCTTCGCCGCCGACTGGGGCGTTTTCCCCGTGTGGGCGGGGATGTTCCGGCGCAGACCGAACCCCGCGCCCCTGACCCCGCGTTTTCCCCGTGTGGGCGGGGATGTTCCTAAGGGCTAATATCTTAACAATGGCCGACTCTGGTTTTCCCCGTGTGGGCGGGGATGTTCCTACACCAGGCCTTCTTCTCTTTGCCGGTGGCACGTTTTCCCCGTGTGGGCGGGGATGTTCCGTTCACGCATGACCCAGCTCATTTTCAGATAGAGTTTTCCCCGTGTGGGCGGGGATGTTCCGCACATTGTCGCCATGCTGCGGGCGCATGGCCCGTTTTCCCCGTGTGGGCGGTGATGTTCCGTGATCAGTGTGGACTCAGAGAAGGGCGGTGTCGTTTTCCCCGTGTGGGCGGAGATGTTACGCAGACGGGCAAAATTTCGCTCGCGCCTCAATTGTTTTCCCCCTATGGGCAGGAATGTTGCGAGGGCGCACGTTTGCTAGCAGGTGCGCAGGAGGTTTTCCCTGTGTGGACGGGGATGTTCCGCCCTACGTGTCCTCCACCGGCCCGGAGGACACTGCGCCTCAGCCCCTGACCGGGCAGACCCGCGCTTGACTTCGCAAGCATCAAGATGGCTTGGCGCTCCCCCAGTCATCAACAAAGCCCTCATCATTCGCGTCTTCCTTTCAGCCCCTCGGCGCGGGATGATGCGGGCGTTCGCCGGCTTCTCTATTCTCCCCTATCCCGGAGGTTTTCTATGGTTCGCCCCGCTCCATCCCTTCTGGTCCTCACGGGCCTGCTGACCCTGCTAACAACCCCCGCTGCGGCCCAGGAAGAACCCACTGCGCCCATCAAAACCAGCATCAAGACCTGCGGCGCCTACACCCTCAAACTCAGTGAGAACGGCTTTGACGACCCCGCCGACCGCGTGAGCATCACCCGGGGCGGCGTCACCTCCGCCACCATCAGCGACACGGCCGTGGACGTGAACTGGTGCCGTGACGTGACCGGCGACGGCGTGCCGGAAGTGCTGCTGTCCGGCTTTTCGGGCGGCGCGCACTGCTGCTTTACCCACACCCTGTATTCGCTGACCACGCCGCCGCGCAAGCTGCTGACCTACTTCGGTGCCCACAGTGACGGCCTGGACGCCCGCCAGCTGGACGGCAAGGGCCCGCTGGAACTGGTGGGGTCCGACTGGCGCTTTGCTTACGCCTACGGCCTCAGCTTTGCCGAGAGCATTCCGTTGCCGGTGGTGTTCTCGTATGTGAATGGGCAATACGTGGACAACACGCGCTCCTTTCCGGGATTCCTGCGCGGCTTTACGGGGCCGGCCAGCACGGTCAATGACAAGTCCAGCGGGGGCGATGTGCTGGCCAACTACGCCACGCTGGTCGCCATCGGGCAGCCGGGCGAGGCGCAGGGCTACGTGCAAAAGCTGCCCGCCCGCTTCCGGGCCTGGCTGACCAACTACGGCCCGGACATCCGCCAGGTCATGAACGATTACGGCATGACCGACTGGCCGGTGCGCGCGGGCGTGCCGTTCAGCGCCGCGCGCCTGGGGCTGGGGGGTGCGTTCACGGCGCCGGGCAAGCGTGAATATCTGGGGTTGGTGGCGCAGGGCAATGCGGCCACGCTGCGCCTGTACCGCCCACAGGGCGCGGAGATTGTGGCCGGACCAGCCCTGCTGAGCGGGCCCATTCGCAGCCAGGCAGACGGCTACCTGGACACCGCCTGGTTTCCGCTGACCACCGTGCGCCGGGCCTCAGGCCGCGACGACGCGCTGGTGTTCGACGAGCGCAGCGGCAGCGCCCGCTACCTGGCCTACCGGGTGTCAGCGGGTGCCGTCACCGAACTGAAAGACGACGCGCTGGCGGTGACTGCCCGGCTGCTGGGCGACCTGAGTAACGTGGCCAAGCAGGTGGCCTCACAGTACCGGGACGTGCGGCGCACCCCCGCGCAGGTGGCCGAGGTGCAGCGCCGGATTGACGCCGCCGCCGCGCGCGCCCAGCCGTGGCTGAAGCTGACGAACGCCGACCTGCCCCCGGCGCGCACGCTGGGCAACTTCGGCTTTGACAGTCTGGAACTCAGCCAGGACAGCGCCGCGCAGGCCCGCGCCGTTCTGCCGGTCAGCCTGGGCTTTACCAACGAGACCACCGACAGCGAATACATTGACGGCGAGCGGTACACCATGACCATCAACCTCACGCGCGGCGCGCAGGGCTGGGCCGTCAAGGACTGGACGCTGGCCGCGCGCGAGGGCGAACTGTACCCAGACGGGCCGTGACCGGAGGGCTGGCCGGGCTGCTGGCGCTGGACGCCCAGTTGCGCGCGGCCCTGCAGGCCGAAGGCGGCTTCTCGCATGTGGCCGCCTACGGCAGTGTCCCGCAGGGTCAGGCGGACGCCCACAGCGACCTGGAGTACTGGGCGTTCCTGGCACCCGGCGCCGCCGTCGAGGCGCAGGACTGGCTGAGCACGCAGCTGGACGTGCAGCACTTTGTGGTCAACGAGTTCGGCACGCCCACGGCACTGCTGCCGGGTCTGCGGCGGGTGGAACTGCATGTCGTGTCCGCCGCACGTCTGCCTGAAGTCGAGGACTGGACGCCCCAGCATGTTCGGCCCACACAGATGCTGGTCAAGGATGAGGACGGGCGCCTGGCCCGGCATCTGGCGGTGCTGGCGGGGCGCACCGTTCAGCCTGCCGACGACGCTGGGCTCATCCTTGACCAGCTGCTGAACTGGCTGGCTTTTGGGCTGAACGTGCTGGCGCGCGGTGAACGCGTGCGCGCCCATGAGCTGCTGGGCTGGGTTCAGGGCGGCCTGCTGCGTCTGGCCCGCTTGCAGGAGAAGAGAACCGACCACTGGCCCAACCCCTCACGCCGCGCCGAACAGGAACTGAGCGTGGCGAGTCTGACGCGCTACGCGGGCATCACGGCGGGCCTGCCTGACCTGGAAAGGGCTTACGCCGGCGCCGTCACCTGGACACTGGACCTGGCCAGCGAGTTGCGGCTGACCGTACCCCCAGCCCTGGCCCGCGACCTGCGGGAACGCACCCCGGCAACCCCGCGTACCTGAAGGCATGAAATGGCCCCTCATCCATTTGCTGCTTAATCTGCTGACCCTGCGGACCAAGCTGCGCGCGGTGCGTGAACACTGGCGGGCGCAGCGGCGTTGGGCCCGCGGCGGCGCGGCGGCTGACTTTCACTTCACGCCTGGCCAGGACGCGGGCAGCGGCGCAGGTGGGGACGCGGGGCACTTCTGAGTCTGCTGCTCCCCGGTACTCCCCGGCTGGGGCTGGGGTTGGCGGCGCTGGGACGCCCCGGCTACCTCAACCTGGGGCACGGCGCCGACCTGCCCCACAAAAACGTGGAGGGCCTGAAGGCGCAGACCTGGGCGGTGCTGGACACGGCCTGGGCGGCGGGCCTGCGGTACTTTGACGCCGCGCGCAGTTATGGCCGCGCCGAAGCTTTTCTGGGCGAGTGGCAGCGCGAGCGGGGGCACACCGGCGCCGTGCTGGGCAGTAAGTGGGGCTACACCTATGTGGCCGACTGGCAGGTGGCCGCCCAGACACACGAGGTCAAGACCCACGATCTCGCCACGCTGGACCGGCAGTGGCCCGAGACCTGTTCGGCGCTGGGGCGCGCCCCGGCGGTCTACCTGATTCATTCCGCCACGCTGGAGTCGGGGGTGCTGGACAACGCCGAGGTGCTGGCGCGGCTGTCGGACCTGGCCGCCCAGGGCGTGCGGGTGGGCCTGTCCACCAGCGGCCCTGGCCAGGCCGAGACACTGCGCCGGGCGCTGGCCGTGCGGGTAGGCGGCGTGTGTCCCTTTTCGGCGGTGCAGGCCACCTGGAATCTGCTGGAGCCGTCAGCGGGCGCAGCCCTTGGCGAGGCTCACGCAGCCGGCTGGACCGTCGTGGTGAAAGAGGCCGTGGCCAACGGCCGCCTGAGCGCGCGCGGCCTGACCGGCCAGGCCGACGTGCCCCCAGTGCTGGCTGACGCGGCCCGGACGGTGGGCGTGACCCCAGATGCAGTGGCGCTGGCTGCGGCCCTGGCCCAGCCCTGGGCGGATGTGGTCCTGAGTGGCGCCAGCACCCCCGAACAACTGCGCCAGAATCTGGTGGCCCTGACGCTGGATGCCAGCCCCGCACCTCTGCTGCGGGCGCTGACCCAGGACGCCTCTACCTATTGGGCCACCCGCTCAGGCCTGCCCTGGTCATAAGGAACGTGGGCGGCAGGAGCAGGCTTTGCCGCCTCTAGCAGTGGTTCAGTTGACCCCGAGCCTTTGCCTCACCAGCTGGGCGCCCGCTGAACAGCCCCATCAGCGAGCAGACCCACCCCACCAGTTCCAGCAGCAGCCCACTCCGGCCGGCTGCCCTCATCAGCGGCAGAATCTCGCTGACTGAGCGGCCCTGCGGCGGCGCCCACAGGAGCAGCCAGACACTCACAGCGGCTGCCAGTTCCATTGAGGGCCCAACAACTCCCCTCAACTCCGCTAAGTTCCGCTGTGAGGACGGTTCCGGCCACCCGCACGCCCCCAGCAGCACAGAGGCCAGCACCACCCAGCGCAGGGCGAGACGGGCATGTAAGCGCAGCCCTGCCAACCCCAAGCCGACGCCCATCACCGCCAGCAGAGGCAGTTGGATCAGCAGCGGCCACAGGGCGGCAGAAGCAACGTCCATAGCCCCCAGCCTGACTGGTCCGGACAGTGCGAGGCGTGTATGTAAATGAACTGAGCGTGGCCCAGAGGCGCGCCCGCTTACACTGCGCGCATGCTCATGAATAGCCTGCTGGCATTCTTGCCCATCAGCCTGCTGCTGAATTACGTGGTTCATGCGCCGCCGCTGTGGGTGTTTGTCACGGCGGTGCTGGCCATCGTGCCGCTGGCCGACTGGCTGCGCAAAGCCACCGAACACGTCGCAGTCCACGCCGGGCCCACCATCGGTGGCCTGCTGAACGTGACTTTCGGCAATATGGCCGAGCTGATCATCGCCATTTTTATTCTGCTGGACGGCAATACCCAGGTGGTCAAGGCGCAGATTACGGGCTCGATTATCGGCAACGCGCTGCTGGGGCTGGGGCTGGCAATTGTGGCGGCCGGGTTTGTCCGGGGCGGCACACGACAGAAATTCAACGCGGCCAACGCCGGGCAGCTCAGCGCTATGCTGTTTCTCACGGTCATCATGCTCACCCTGCCGGCCATCTTTGACTACACCGAGCAGTTGCCCGCCTTCGCGGCCGGCACCGAGGCGCGCGCCAACCTAGACGAGCGCCTGAGCATCGGGGTCGCGATTCTGCTGATCGTGGTCTACCTGCTGAATCTGGTCTACACCCTGGTGACGCACAAGGACGTGTTTGCCATCAGCGAGGAAGCTGGGCACGGGCACGGCCCTGAAAAACCCTGGCCGCTGGCCACGGCGCTGGGGGTGCTGCTGGGCGGCACAGCCCTGATTGCCCTGGAATCCGAACTGCTGTCAGGCGCCCTGGAAGCCACCGCCAGCCAGCTGGGCCTGAGCGAGTTCTTCCTGGGCATCATCGTGCTGGCGGTGGTGGGCAACTTTGCCGAGTACATTGCCGCCGTGTACTTTGCCCGCCGGGGCCAGATGGACCTGGCCGTCAACATCGGCCTGGGGGCCACCATTCAGGTGGCGCTGCTGACGGCCCCGCTGCTGGTGATTATCGGGGCGCTGCTGGGCCATCCCATGAATCTGGTGTTCAGCTCGCCGCTGGAACTGATTGCGATTATTGCCGTGGCGCTGATCGTCACCAGCGTAACCAAGGACGGCGAAACCACCTGGTTTGAAGGCGTGCTGCTGCTGGCGGTGTACCTGGCGCTGGCCCTGGCTTTTTTCTTTGTCACACCGGGCGAGGCCGCACCCGAAGGCGCCGCGCGGCTCTGGTCAGCGCTGCTGGGTTAGGTCAGGCACAGACCAACGGCTCTCTCTCCCGCTGATAAGGATTCCGATTGAACCGAGCAGAATGCCGGGGGGAATCTGAGCGGACTTGGAAAGCGGCGCAGAAGAGCGAGAAGATATACGGGTTTCGCGAATATGGACGCGCAGACGGTGCCTGTCTTTAGATGTGCTGCACGGAATCCGTATGAAGCGTCCTCAAGACCAGTCATCCACCCAGGCCTTGCCCTCTCTGGCCTGGGTTCTTCATGCCAAATGAAGTCAGAGCTCTGCGGTCTGGGCGACCAGTGTCTGCGCCAGGGTGCTGGCCAGCGCATACGCCGTGTGCAGGCCCAGGGTATCGGCCTGCGGGCCGCCCAGCAGCAGCCAGGTGTGGTCGTCCAGAGGCTCGAAGGTGGGCCGCCCCCCTGGGGTGCCGCCTGGCAGGGCCAGCCACGCGCCGGGAACATCGGACAGACTGCGGCCCAGGTGCAGGGCCTCCGAGGCCAGGACCGGCAGCGCGTTCATCTGCGCCACCAGGTCTTCCAGCGTCTCGCGGCGCAGGCCGGTGGGCACGCCGGTCAGCTGCCCCCCGGCCGGCTGGTAGCCGTGGGGGTCGCGCCAATGCAGCGGCGGAATCAGGGTGTAAGCCCCGTGCTGGGGGCGCAGGGTCAGGCCGGCGGCGCGCAGCACGGGGCTGGTGTCGTCACTGGGCGCGGCCAGGTGCGGCGTCTGGCGGTAGGCGCGGGCGTGGCGGGTGTGCACCCCCAGGGCATGTTCGGCGTGGTGCGGCGCGTCGGCCCCGGCGGCCAGAATGACGGTGGGGGCGCCCTGACGGTGCGTCTCATGGGTGACGATCTGATGGGTGTTGGTCACGGTCAGGCGCTCCAGTTGCACCTCACCGCCCCCACACAGCGCCGCGCGGGTGTTCAGCAGCAGGTCGGCTCCCAGCGCCACGGCCTGCTGCGCCGCGCGCAGAGCCAGGCTGCCGGGGCGGTAGGTCGCCGCATGCGGGTCCACTTCAGCCCAGGGCAGAGCGGCTGGGTCCAGCAGAGCCAGGCTCTGCGGGTGCTCTCTGAGCGCCTCCTCAACGGGGAGGCGGCCCGGCCCCGGTGTGGGGTGCAGGGTGACGTGCGGCCGGGCCTGCCACGACACGTCGCCCAGGGTCTGCGCCGCCCCGCGCGTCCAGTGGGCGGCGGCGTGGTGGGCTTCAGGCAGGCCCGCCAGCGTCCAGACCCCCGGCGCCAGGATGGTCGCGCCGTCCTCGTTGGGCAGGCCACCCTCCTCGATCAGCAGCAGGCGCGCCTCCGGGGCCAGCTGGCGCAGGAACAGCGCGGCGGCGCTGCCCATCCGCCCGGCACCGATCACCAGCACGTCGTAGGCGGCCGGCTCAAATGGCTGGCCCACATGCGCCCACACGCGGCCGGGCGGGGCGGGCGGGGTCATGGTTGCCCTGGCATCATGGCCAGCCTGCCGCAGTTCGGTGTCATGCTGGCCATGATGCCGCGCTTACAGGGCTGGGCGCGCTCTGTCCAGCGACGCGACACTTCTCACGCGGCTGTCAGGCGGCGCGCAGGTACACGCACGTATACTCGGGCTTAATCATGCGTTTCCTGGTGCGCTGCGGCGCTGTAATGGGCAGTCTGTGGCTGCTGAGCGCCGGAGGGGCGGCGCTGAATGTGCGGGTGCTGGTGGCCAGCGCGCCGCAACTGACTGTGCGCCTGCCGGTGGCGCCCGCCGCGCCCGCAGGGCCACTGAGCGCGCCGCTGCCTTCCACCCTGGCGTCGGCGCCGCTGCCCACCCAGACCTGGACGGTAGGCGCAGCGGGCGGCGGACTGACCCTGAACGGCCAGCCCACCGGCAACGCCAGCCTGTACCTCCCCCCTGCGCCGGGCCAGACGGTCGAGATTGCAGGCAAAACCTACCGGGGCGGCGTGCAGGTGCGCGTGCAATCCGGCGGCGTGCAGGGCATCAACGTGGTGGATGTCGAGGACTATCTGCGCGCCGTCGTGCCGGCCGAGATGCCCGCGTCCTGGCCCCCAGCCGCCCTGGCCGCGCAGGCCGTCGTGGCCCGCACCTACGTCGCCGCGCGCCTGAACCCGGCCGCGCCGTACGACACCTGCGCCACCGAAAGCTGCCAGGTCTATCCCGGCCTGGGCACCGAAAAGCCGCAGACCGACGCCGCCGTGAACGCCACCCGCGCGCAGGTCGTGGCCTACGGCGGGCGCGCGGCCAGCACCTACTTCAGCAGCGATTCGGGCGGCTTTACGGCGTCGAGCGCCGAGGTCTGGGGCACCGACCTGCCCTATCTGGGCGCTAGGACCGATCCCTTTTCAGCCGGTGGGCCGCGCGCGCGCTGGCGGCTGGAGGTGCCGCTGAGCCGCGTGCAGGCCGTGGCCGAACAGTACGGCGCGCGCGGCGCCCTGCGCGGCGTGACGATCAGCAAACTCAGTGCGTCGGGGCGGCCCACCGAACTCACGCTGACGGCGGCGGGCGGCACCCTAAAACTGGGCGGGGCCAAAGCGGGCGGCTTCGTGCGGGCGCTGGGGGCGCCGGGGACTCGCCTGACCCTGGGCGGCCTGTCCCCGCTGGTCATGGAGGGCAGCGGCGCGGGGCACGGGGTGGGCCTGTCGCAGTACGGCGCGTTGGGGATGGCCAGGGCCGGCTACACCCACCTGCATGTGCTGGGCTTTTACTACCCCGGCACCAGCCTGGGCACCCTGACCGCCAGTGACCGGGCGGCGCCCGCGCTGGCGCAGGGTCCGGCGCTGCCTGGGCTGGACCTGCTGGCTGCCACCCCCGGAGCCCCGCAGTGACCCGCCCCCAGCGCCGCGCCCGCCGGCGGCTGGTGGGCGCGCTCCTGGCCCTGGGGCTGCTGGGGGGCGCCCAGGCCCGCACCGTCAAAATCATCAGCGCCGACACCCTGGAACTGCGTCAGGTGGACGGCCAGGAACTCGTCATCATCGCCGGCGAGAACGTGGAGTTGCGTGTTGACGAGGATGTGGTGCGCGCCAAACGGGTCGAATTTAACCGCACCCGCCGTACCCTGACCCTGGTGGGCGCGGCCAGTTACCGCAGTGCCAAAGACGCCCAGGACCTGCGCGGCGAGAATCTGGTGGTCGAACTGGGCCAGGAACAGGTCACCGGCGAGGACGTGCTGATCAGCGACGCGGCTCTGGAAATCCGGGGAGCCGAGGTGGAGCGCATTCCGGGCCAGCTGCGCGCCACAGGCGGCTACTTCACCACCTGTGCGCGCTGCGGGCGCACCCCCAATGACTACGCCTTCCGCGCCGAGCGCCTGATCGTGTATCCCGGTGACCGCCTGGTGGCCTACAACGCCCAGGTGCTGCTGGCCGATATTCCGGTGTTTTTTCTGCCGGTGCTGGTCTTGCCCCTGAACGACAAAGAGCGCCAGCCGCGCCTGGAAATTGGCCGGGACGCCACAGACGGCTACACCGCCGAAGCCGACCTGCCCTTTTCCATTGGCAGCAGCACGCTGGGGACCACGCTGCTGCGCTACTACCAGAACCGCAGCCCCAGCCTGGGCGCCGGGGTGGCGCTGCGCTCGGTGGCGCCGCTGCCGTTTGTTGACCGGGCAACCCTCTATACCCTGGCCAACCCCAGACCCGTGGGCCAGAGCGGCTACGACCTCGACCTCGATTTCAGCGTGCGCGGGCGCGTCCCGCTGGTGACGGCCACCCGCGACCTGGACTACACCTTCACCGTCAACCAGCGCGATATCGGCAGGGCCGCCGATGACCCCGCGCGCGGCGTGACCAACGTCACCTTCGGCGCCAAGGCCGAGTACCCCCTCTTCAGCGCCGAATTTAACTATGTCGGCCGCTTTGGCCCCGAGCCCACCACCGCCCTCGATAGCCCCCTGAAGACGCCCGAGATCATCATTGACCCCAAGGTCTACACGAATGGGGGCTTCAGCGCCGACTTCCGGGTCTCGGCAGGGCGCTACACCGGGCGCCGCAATTTCTTTTCCCGGAATGCCCCCGGTGAGGGCCCCAACACCACCACCAGCCGCCTGGAAGAAAGCCACACCCTGGCCTACACGGCCCAGCCCTGGCGGGACGCCGACCTGAGCCTGAGCAACTCCTTTACCGGGCGCTACTACGGCAACGGGGCCAGGACCGTGGACCTGAAGCTGAGCGCGCAGTTGACCCAGCGCTTTAACACCACCAACACGCTGACTCTGCGCAGCGAGTACAACCGCCTGGAAGGCACCAGCCCCTTTGCCTTTGACGCCCTGTATGGCCGCAGCCTCACGGCGCCGGTCAGCCTGAGTGTCAACACGGTGCCCGTCAAGGACGTGACGTTTGGGGTGAGTTACACCCGCGACCTGTTCAAGAAGCCCGAGGAGCAGGGGCCGCTGGGGCTGACCCTGGGGGTGAGCCGCGTGCCGCTGAACCTCTCGGCCTCGGCCAGCGTCAACCTGTACACGAAAGAACTCGACAGCCTGAACTTCAGCGCCACCCTGAGCGACCCCAATTCGGGCACGGTGACGGTCACGCCGGCCCAGCCGGCCACGGCGACCACCCCCGCACGCCCCGCTGTCACCACCCGCAGCAGCCGCTGGCCCGCGCCGGGCCTGGCCCTGAGCGCCTCGGGCGGGTACACCAAGGCGGGCGGCCTCAGCCCCCTGACAGTGACGGCCACGGTGACGGGCAGCGACCGCACCAACACCTTCTCGGTGTCGGCGGCGCACAACATCCGCACCCCCGACATCAACTCAGTGGCCGTCACCTATAACCTGACCAGCACCCGTGACAGCGTGCTGAACAGCCTGCGCCTGAGTGGCCGTGAAACCCTGCTGCCGCCCACCGGGCAAATCAGCGGGGACGCCACCCTGACCTGGCGGGGCCAGTACGAACTCAAAACAGCCCACAGCCTCTTTCTTCAGCGCCCGGCAGGCGCCACGGACAACGGCCCCATCACCTTCAGCGTGGGCACCGTGGGCGGCGCGGCGACCAACTGGAACGTCACTTACGGCGGGCCCTACGACCTGGTGCGGGGCGACTGGACCCGGCCCACCCTCAGCGCCAACTTTGCCACCACCCGCCCCGGCCAGACCCTGCGCCTGGGCGCCACCGCCAACGTGCCGGGCCTGGACCAGCCGCGCCTGGAACTCACGCGCGCCGAGCTGGACGCCGCCTGGAACGCCGAGCGGGTGGCGCTGGCGGGCCGCGCGCTGTACACCCGCACGCGGGTGGGCACGTTCCCGGACGACAAACCGCTGGACACCCTGACCCTGGACCCGCTGCGGTTCAGCCTGGGGCTGGGGCGGGCGGGGCAGCCGCCGGGCGCTTACGTCACCGCCGGGCTGCGCCAGACCTTTACCTGGCTGGACGGCGTGCGGCAAAACCCGCAGCCGCTGTCGCCCGTCCTGGGCCTCACCATTGACCGCTGCTGCTGGGCGCTGCAGGCCGAAGCCGACCTGGGCCAGCGCCGTTTCCGGGTGGCGGTGGGCCTGCCGGGCCAGACCGCCTATCCCCTCTTTGACCTGGAGCGCGAGCGCGTGAACGTGCCGCTGCTGCCGACCCTGCCCTGATACGGATTCCGTCTGTTCCGCCGACAAATCGGAAAAGAGCCGATATGCCAGCTCCACGCCCGGAACCCGTTTTTCTCCCCCCCCGCCCCGCTCGGATTAAATCGCTTTTGCAAGCGATTCAATCGGAGTCCGTATGACCCCCGGAGGTTCTCCATGCGCCGCTTGCCCCTTCTCTCTCTGGCCCTGACTGGCCTCCTGGCCGCCTGCACCGGCACCGAGGAAACCACGCCGGCCCTGCGCCTGATCGTGCTTGAAGGCGCGGCAACCCTGCGCGGCATCACGGTGACGAACGCCGCCACCTCGACCTCGCCGGCGGCCACACCCAGCAGTCCCGTCAGTGTGACGGGCGGCGTCAGTGTGCATCCAGGCGCCGACGCCCGGCGCTTCGTGCTGGTGCGCACCGAGGCCACCGAGACCCGCACTCCGGAACTGGCGCTGGAGGGCACGTTCCCGGCCCCAGGCTTCACCCCTGTGTGTTACGTGCGCGCAGCCCAGAATCCGGGCCTGGGCCGCCTGCTGGTCCTCAGTAACTGTAACGGCGTGCAGCGCCTGGCCCTGTACCGGGACGCCGCGCTGCTGTGGCAGGTCACGCTGCCCACCTTCCTGCCGCCGGCACCAGGCAGCGATACCCCCCCGGTACGCCTGGCGGTGCAGGGCGAGGTCGGCCTGGTCACGCGGCCCCGGCTGGGCGGCGGCAGCGAGGTGCTGCGCGTGGCCATTCCGGTGGGCGGCAGCGCGGCGCAGGTCAGCGAGCCGCTGCCTATTCCTGCGGTCTACGACCTGGCGGCGTATGGCACCGAGGTTTACGCGGCCACCGACAGCGGCGTGCAGCGCCTGAACGGCGCCGGGGCACCCGAAGCCACCTCGACTGTGGCGGCCCTGGGCACCGGCCGCTACGACCGCCTGTGGACCGGCCCTCTGAACCAGCGCCTGCTGGCCGCGTGGCGCAGCAACGTGCTCTCCGGGCAGGCGAGTACGCCGCTGCGTGTCTGGAACGGCAGCAGCACGACTGCTGGCAGCGCCGCCACCGTGACCACGTTCAGCGACCTGCGGGACCTGACCTTTACACCCGACGGCTACCTCTACACCATCACGGGGACGGCCCTGGCCCAGCACGACACCCAGCGCGGCCTGCAAAGCGGCACCTGGAACAGCGTCACCCTGCCGGTAGCCCTGAATGACGCCCGCAGTCTGACCTGGACCCTGGCGCCCGAGCAGGCGCCCACAGCGCCCTGAGGCCAGCGTTCAGAAGGCTTCTTCACATCGAGCGAGCACTGAGAGCCTGTTGAGGTGCCGGATGCTGAGCGGCGCCCAGCGCGGTTGGGGGCGTGACTCTCCTCCGCGCTGAGGCCCATGAATCGCGTGTTGGCATCAGCCTGGTCCGAAACTCATACAGACTCTGAGCTGATTTGAAAAGCTGCGCCGCAGTGCCAGTAGGAGCACAGCGGGTTTCGGGCGTTGAAGGTGCAAACTGGTGCTCTCCCGGTCTGGAAACGAAACAGCCGGAATCCATATCAGGTAAGCCGGAAGCAAGCGGAGCAACCACGAGAACAGACGGGGCTACAGCAATGGAAAAGCGGAGTCACCCGTCTGGGGCGTCGGCAGAGCAGGACCGTCCTTTGCCCCCAGACCGCAGCGAGCCGCCGCTACCTCGCGCCCCTCATCTGGCTGTTCCATGCCCAACTCGGTTCCGGCTCAATGTGAACCTTCTGTCCTCGTCTCACCTGCAGAGCATCCTTTGCACCAATGCTTCAGTTCGCATCACCTTCCAGCAGTGCCAGCAGCAACGCAGACACGGCGCTGCGTGACCCCAGCAGCGGCAACCCGCCTCGGGCCAGCACCGTGACCACCGCGCCCGTCTGCGCATGAAAGCCCAGGGCACTGCGGGTGCCGCGCGCCGCGCCGTCGTGCCAGCGCACGGCGCCGCGCGCAAACCAGCCGGGCGCCACGCCGCTCAGGGCCGGGGGCAGTCCCGCTGGGCGCTGGGGCACCGGCCAAGGCGTGACCACCTCGCCGCTCAGATGCGCCGCCCCGAATGTCAGCAGGTCGCCCGCCGTGCCGAAAAGGCCGCCTGCCCCCGCCAGCGGGCCAAAGCCGGTGGTCTGGCCTTCCCAGCCACCAGGTCGTACCAGGGCGCTGGTCGGCATCAACGTGACCTCTACGCCTAATCTCCCGGTGACCCAGAGTTGTAAGGCCCGCCCATAGCCGGCCGCGCTGAAGGTTTCACCCGCCGCATACGCCGAGGCGAGGGCCAGCAGCCCCGCGCCCAGGTTGGAATACTGGAAGCGCCCACCCGGCCGGGCCCAGCGCCGGGCACTGGCGACCACGGCGGCTGGGCTCATGCCGCCGTAAGGGTCGTGAAAGCGCGTGAAGGTCGTGACCCCCACCCGCGCCGGGTGCAGGGGCAACCCCGCTGTGTGGGTGGCCAGGGCGCGCGGCGTAACGAAGGCCGGTACCCCCCGCAGTGGCCCCCCCAGAGCGGCCAGCGGCGCGTCCCAGTCCAGCCGCGCGGCCTGCACCAGCGACGCAGCCAGCGCGGCGGTGAAGGGTTTGGTCACGCTGGCCAGTTCAAAGACGCCCTCGGCGGGCACGCCCCCGAGGGGCCGCAGCACCCGCTGCTCACCCCGCGCAGCTCCGACGACCCCGCCCTGAGCCAGGGCGCGCCGCAGTGGCCCCCGCAGTGGCCGCAGGTCACGGCCCAGCACCTCACCTAAGGCATTCAGAGCCGCAGAGGCCGGGTCACGAAACATGCCTATGAGCGTACCTTTCGGCGCGCACTGGCCGGGCGCTTGACATGGCCTCCGTCTGCCCTTAACCTGCTGGCGCTGGTCCGGTAGTGTAGCGGTTAGCATATCTGCCTGTCACGCAGAAGGTCGCGGGTTCAAATCCCGTCCGGACCGCCAGCAAAAAGAGGGAGCCTGAGAAGGCTCCTTCTTCTGTCTTGATGTTCCCGGTCAGAGAGCAGCCCAATGCAGCCCGCGTGACACCTGGCCGGCCGCGCTTGCCGTATCATGCGCCCCGGTTTCGCACGGCGTCCGTGAGCTTCTCCCGCACAGCTCCGAACCCCGCGCACGGCGAGCCTATCCCCATATCCGGAGGAGGACGCCCCTCAATGACGACCGCGAACACGTTTTCTACCACTGACGCCGCCGAACTGTACCAGGTGCCCAACTGGTCGGGCGGCTGGTTCCGCGTTTCAGATAAGGGCCAAGTGGACGTGACCCCCACGCCGGGCCTGCACGCGCCGCTGCGCGCCATCGTGGACGAGATTGTGGACCGGGGCGAGAGCCTGCCGGTCATCCTGCGCTTCCCCCAGGTGATTACTGGCCGCGTCAAGCACCTGAACGAAGCCTTTGGTAAGGCGATTGCCGAATACGGCTACACCAGCCACTACCAGGGCGTCTTTCCCATCAAGGTCAACCAGCGCCGGGTTGTCGTGGAATCGGTGGCCGCCGCTGGGTACGACTACGCGCACGGCCTGGAAGCCGGCAGCAAGGCCGAACTGGCCCTATGCCTGGCCCAGAAGATGCATCCCGACGCCCTGCTGTGCTGCAACGGCTTCAAAGACGACGGCTTTATCAAGCTCGCACTCTGGGGCCGCACGCTGGGCAAGAACGTGGTCATCACCATCGAGAAGTACAGCGAGCTGGACCGCATCCTCAAGCAGGCCAAGGCGCTGGGCGTCAAGCCCGCCATGGGCGTGCGGTTCAAACTGCACGCGCGCGGCTCGGGGCAGTGGGAGGAGTCCGGCGGCGACCAGGCCAAATTCGGCCTGAACGCCTACGAACTTCTGCGGGTGGTCGAGCGCCTGAAAGAAGAGGACATGCTCGACAGCCTGGTGATGCTGCACACACACATCGGGTCACAGATCACCGATATCCGCCGCGTGAAGGTGGCCGTGCGCGAGGCCACCCAGACCTACGCGGGCCTGATTGCCGCTGGCGCGCAGCTCAAGTACCTCAACGTGGGCGGCGGCCTGGGCGTGGACTACGACGGGTCCAAGACCACCTTTTACGCCTCTATGAACTACACCGTGGGCGAATACGCCGCCGACGTGGTGTACACCGTACAGGAAGTCTGCAAAACCCGCCAGGTCCCCGAGCCTGTCATCGTCTCCGAGTCAGGCCGGGCGCTCACGGCCCACCACGCCGTGCTGATTCTGCCGGTGGTGGACGTGACTGGCCCCACCCGTGACCTTGAAGACCTGCCACCGGCCAACGAGGACAGCCACCAGATCGTCAAGGACATGGAAGAGATTCTGGGCAACATCACGGGGCGCAACTACCGCGAGATGTACAACGACGCGGTGGGCGACAAACAGACGCTGCACAACCTCTTCGACCTGGGCTACGTCACCCTGGGCGACCGCGCCCGTGGCGAGGCGCTGTTTAATGCCATCCTGCGGCGCATCGCCAAGCTGATTCAGAACGAGAAATACGTGCCCGACGAACTGGAAGACCTGCAAAAGGTGCTGGCCGACAAGTATATCTGCAACTTCTCGCTGTTTCAGAGCCTGCCGGACAACTGGGCTATTCAGGCGCTGTTTCCGATTGTGCCGCTGGACCGCCTGGGTGAGAAGCCCACGCGGCAGGCGACGCTGGTGGACATCACCTGTGACAGTGACGGCAAAATCGAGAAGTTCATTGACCTGCGTGACGTGAAGGCCACGCTGCCCCTGCACGAGCCGGGGGGCAAGCCGTATTACCTGGGCGTGTTCCTGATGGGCGCTTATCAGGACGTGCTGGGCAGCGCGCACAACCTCTTTGGCAAGGTCAGCGAGGCGCACGTGACGGTGCGGCCCGGCGGGCGCTTCAACATCGACCTCTTCGTGCGTGGTCAAAAGGCCCGGCGCATGATTGAGAGCATGGGCTACGAGGAACCCATGCTGCGCGACGCCATCGAGGACCAGGCCGACGCCGCCCTGAAGGTCGGGAGCCTGGCCTCCGGTCAGGAGCAGGAACTGCTGGACGATTACGGCGAGGAACTGCTGGGCTACACGTACCTGGAATACGAGAATTGAGGCCAGAAACTCGAGGGGTCGGGTGAAGATTAGCCCGGCCTTTTCCCTTCGCCGCTGGATGGGCTCCTGGGATAACAAGACTC